>CANNDP010000026.1 GCA_947503395.1 Actinomycetota bacterium | reverse complement strand
TCTCCAGCCTTTATCTCAAAGATATAAAGCTCTAAAGTGATCATAATTCGTCCCCAGATTCGAGGTTGTAGACGCATTTTTCAGTAACAATTGCGGTGATGTATCTAGCTAAAGTCACATCAAATGCTGGGTTATAGCTCTTTGCCCCTAGTGGAGCTACAGCTTTTCCAGCAAAGTGGGTGACCTCACTATCTGCCCTAAATTCAATCTCTATCTCAGCACCACTTGCAAGTGATCTATCAATTGTTGACTCTGGAGCCACTACTAGAAATGGAATGCCACGCTCTCTAGCAGCAACTGCTACACCAAGAGATCCAATTTTATTTGCGCTATCGCCATTTCTTGCGATGCGATCTGCTCCAATTAATACTGCATCAATTAATCCTGAGAACAGAGCGCTTGCTGCCGCTCCATCTGGAAGGATTCGATAATTAATTCCAGCCTCACTTAACTCCCAGGCCGTTAAGCGAGAGCCTTGAAGCAGGGGGCGAGTCTCATCAGCAAATACTTCCTCGATATATCCCTGCTCACTTAGCTCTCGAATTACTCCAAGAGCCGTTCCCCAATCACTTGTTGCAAGTGATCCAGTATTGCAATGGGTAAGGATCCTTAGTTTTCTCGTTCCGCACTTATCTAATAGATAGGCAGCGCCAAGTTTTCCCATCGCTCGATTTGCAAGGCCATCAGCGCGGCTAATCTCTAGAGCTGATTTCAAAACAGCGGAGGGGCCGTTAACTAATTCCGGAGTTACTTGATCAACTCCCCAAGCAAGATTGACCGCTGTAGGGCGAGCAGCTCTCAAGGCAGCAATTGCGCCAGCTCTCCTCTCTTGGCTCCAGCTCTCCTGCTCGCTCCGGAAGGCGATTAGAGCCACCCCAAGCGCTCCGGCAACTCCCAGAGCTGGGGCGCCGCGAACAGCCAGAGTTTGGATCGCATCAATTAATTCTTCGTGAGTTTTTATAGTGAGGATTTTCCTCTCATGGGGAAGCAGGCGCTGATCAATCAGAGTTATCGCCCCATCGCCCTGCTCGAGAAAATCGATTGTTCTCACCCAAGCAGTCTAAAGCCAGAGTTGATACTTGGGAACCAGAGTTTTTGGGTAAAGGTGAAAATAGGTCACGAAAATGTGATGGGACACGGGGTTATTGGTATCGGCCAGCATTTCTCCTTCAATTCTGGCATGGATAGGATTCCCCGTATCAGTGAGCCTCCCCGAAATAGTCATAAAAATGAACTTATTTCTCCACTGGTAATCGATCGATTTACCCTCGGGCATACCTCATTGCCAGAGATCTTTGAGAGGAGATTCATGATTAAGCGCGTGATATCTGTAGTAGCTGTAGTTGCACTTACAGCTCTAGGTTTTGCGGCACCATCTAAGGCAGCATCGGAAAGTGATTGCGGTACCGGAAAACTTTTCTGCATCGGTTTAGTAACTGATACTGGAAAAGTTGATGACAAGTCATTTAACCAATCTGCATGGGAAGGCGCCAAAGCTGCGGCTAAGTCAAATGGAGGTTTCGCTAAATACATCGAAACAACAGATCCAAAAGACTATGCCACAAATATCGGCCAGTTTGCAGATAAGAAATACAATGTAATTATCGGTGTTGGCTTCCTCATGGCAGAGGCCATGACTAAGGCTGCTACTGATTATCCAAGAATTAAGTTCATTGGTGTAGATCAATTCCAGGGAGCAGCGCTTCCAAATCTAACTGGACTAGTTTTCCCAGAAGATAAGGCTGGATTCCTTGCAGGATATCTTGCTGGACATCTAACAAAGACTGGTAAGACTGGCGCAGTTCTAGGAACTGACCTTGTTCCACCAGTTCGTTACTTCGGAGAGGGATACCGTAACGGCGTTGCATATGCCGCTAAGGAACTCGGCAAGAAGTATCCAGCAACTAAATTGATTTATCACGCTCCAGATAACGCATTCAATGACCCAGCATGGGGTGGAACAACTGCTCAGCAGCTTCTCTCCCAGGGTTATGACGTCATCTTCGGCGCAGGTGGAAACACTGGAAACGGTGCACTACTTCGCGTTGCAAAGAAGAAAGGTGCATATTGCATCGGCGTTGATAGCGATCAATGGGGAACAGTTCCTGAGGCTCGTCCTTGCCTTGTAACTTCAGCAATGAAGTTAATCGATAAGGGCGTTGCTGCAGTGGTTAAGACCATTGTTGAAGGAACAGATAAGGGCGGAAACTACTTTGGAAAAGTCGGACTTGCTCCACTACACGACTTCTCAAGCAAGGTTCCTGCTGCATATCAAGCTAAGTTGAAGGCAATTACTCCAAAGGTTCTTAACGGAACCGTTAAGACCGGAGTTAAGCTCTAAGACTTAAGTTAAGGTTATAAAGAAAGGGAGATACGCTTTTAAAAGAGGCGTATCTCCCTTTAAATCAAGAGAAGAAGTTTTAGATTCAAAAATCATTGGAGTAGCTCGTGGATGCTAAGCAAGGCAAGAAACTTGATTTCAGCCCAATTTTAGTTCCGCTGTTATCAATTCTTGTTGCATTAGCATTTGGCGGTATTTTAATTTTTATTCAAGGAATTGACCCACTTTTAGCTTATAGAGTTCTATTCACAACTGCTTTTGGATCCTTTGATGGAATCGCAATTACTTTGGCCAAAGCCACGCCTTTGATTCTTAGTGGCCTTGCGGTAGCGATTTGTCTTAGAGCGGGTTTATTTAATATCGGAGCTCAAGGCCAATTAATCTCTGGAGCGCTTGCCTCTGCATGGGCTGGATATACCTTTGTTGGGCTGCCTGCTTTAGTTCATATCCCACTAGCTTTAATCTTTGGCGCATTCTTTGGAGCGCTAGTGGCTTTAGTTGCAGCAGTATTAAAGGCCTACCGCGGAGTTCATGAAGTCATCACAACTATTATGTTAAATAGCATTGTTATTGCGCTCTCTGATTACTTAACCAGTAATCCATTTAAAGAGCCAGATCAGCCCCTTACAAGGACGCCAAAGATTCAAGATTCGGCTCAAATGCCTGATTTATTAGGCCTGCCCCTAGGATTTTTTCTAGCTATCGGACTTTCCATCACACTCTGGTGGATCATGAGAAATACCACTACTGGTTTTAGTATTGAAACAATTGGAAGAAATAAAAATGCCGGATGGTATGCCGGAATCTCGGTCAAGAAAACCATCATGTTAAGCATGTTAATTGGTGGTGCAGTCGCAGGAGTTGCTGGGGCAGTTGAAACCTTGAGCATTATTGGAAGATTTGAGCCCGCCTTCAACGCAGGGCTTGGCTTTGATGGAATTACTGTGGCCTTGCTTGGCAGAGCAAATCCACTAGGCGTTATCCCTGCTGCAATTCTAATCGGCGGAATGCGAGCAAGTGGCTCTACGGTTCAGTTTGAAGCAGGAGTTGCCCCTGAGTTGGTAGACCTTCTTCTTGCCATGATTTTATTCTTTGTCACCGCTCCACTTCTTGCTAGATTCTTTAAGAATCGCAAAGAGAATGTGGCCATGACAAGCGGTTGGAGCAACTAATGAAACTACGTACTAGCCATTATTTAATCTTTGCCTTCCTTGCAGCTTTCACCTATTTCTATAGTAAAGATGGATTAGTAGCAACATCAGTTTTATACACTGCAATTCAATTCGCACTTCCTCTAGCACTTGCGGCAATGGTTGGGGTTATGTGTGAGCGAACTGGAGTTGTAAATATCGGCATCGAAGGAACCATGCTGATTTCAGCCTTCACCGCTTTTTTTGCTGGCGCTATTTTGAAAAATACTGTGCAAGGAATGCTGGTTGGGGTCTTTACTGGTGCAATGATGGGGCTGCTCTTGGCCCTAATGGCAGTTAATTGGAAAATGGATCAGATTATTGCTGGGGTTATCTTAAATATTTTGGCTGCAGGAATTACATCCTTTTACTATCGCCAGAATTATTCAATTCCCTCAACTCTTGACCCGATTGACCTTCCGGTAGTTGGTGCCTGGCCCATCCTTGGTCCAGTTCTATCTTTCCACGGCCCAATTACCTACTTTGGAATCTTTTTTATTCTAGCTCTCTGGTTTGCGCTCTATAAAACTTCATGGGGTCTGCGCTCAAGAGCAGTTGGAGAGCATCCCTCAAGTGCTGATACTGCGGGAGTTTCAGTTATAAGACTTCGCTATTTAAATGTCACAGCCGCAGGAGCTGTTGGTGGGCTTGCTGGCGCATACCTAGCCCTTGAAGCAGTTGGAATCTTTGAGCGAGGATTTACGGCCGGAAAAGGCTTTACCGCACTTGCCATCATGATCTTTGGTAGATGGAATCCACTTGGCGCACTTGCTGCTGCCTTATTCTTTGGATTAACCCAAGCGGTTACTAATCAGCTAATGATTGATGAAGTAGTAGAGATACCTCCCCAATTCATAAACATGCTTCCATATATTCTTACAATTGTTGTTTTAGCAATCTCAGCTGGAAAAGTTCGCCCACCAGCTGCTGAAGGCATCCCTTATGAGAAGGAGAAGTCATGAAGACTCTTCTAGAAATTGAGGGTGTAAGTAAGAGCTTTGGTTCCGTTATTGCCAATGAAAATATCTCACTAACAGTTAAAGAGGGTGAGATTCTTGCTCTCCTTGGTGAAAATGGCGCGGGTAAGTCAACTTTAGTTAAAGCAGTATTTGGATTGGTAAAGCCAGATACTGGCACGATAAAGATAAATGGCACGGTTATGGAAAGTGGTGATACTGCTGCAGCAATTGCTAGTGGTGTAGGAATGGTTCACCAGCATTTTCAACTAGTCCCAGTGATGAGCGTTACAGAGAACTTGATTCTAGGAGATGAACCAAAGCGGTTCGGTGTGGTAAATATCAAGCAGGCAAAGAAAGAAGCTTTGGCTCTCTCCGAGAAATATGGCCTTGAAGTTGATCCTGATGCCATTATTGAAGATCTTCCGGTTGGAATGGCTCAAAGAGTTGAAATTCTTAAAGCCCTGAGGCGCGATGTTAAGTTACTAATTCTTGATGAACCAACAGCAGTATTGACCCCTCAAGAAACTGATGAACTCCTTGAAGTTTTGAGAAATCTAGCCAAACGTGGGGTTGGAATTCTCTTTATTACTCATAAGCTGCGTGAAGTTATGGCAGTTGCTGACCGAATTGCAGTTCTTCGTGGTGGAAAGTTGATGGGCACCACTACCCCAAAGGAGAGTAGTGAATCAAAACTTGCCCAGATGATGGTGGGGCGCGAAGTAGTTCTACGTGTCGAAAAGAGTCAAGCAAAACCTAAAGAGGTCCTTCTATCTATAAAGAATCTTCGAGTAAGCGATGATAGAAAACTTGAATCTGTTAAGGACTTATCGCTAGAAGTTCATGCTGGAGAAATTCTTGGTATTGCCGGTGTTGAAGGAAATGGTCAGCGAGAATTAGTTGAGGCAATCTGCAGTATGCGCTCACGTCTAAGTGGCGAAGTAATTGTTAAAGGTCAAGAGATTCCAAACCTGAACCCAAGGGCTGCCCATCTAGCAGGCGTTTCTCATATTCCTGAAGATCGAGAGAAGCATGGTTTAGTTACTTCTTACTCCATCGCTGATAACTTAGTTTTAAACAGATTTGACCAAGCACCATTTGCAAAAGGTTGGATTAGAAACTTAGAGGAAGTTGCCAACAATGGTGAATCACTCGTTGAGAAATTTGATATCAGGGCTCCAGATGCCTATCTCTCAGCTGGTTCACTTTCTGGTGGAAATAAACAGAAAGTTGTTGTTGCAAGAGAGTTAAGCCAACAGCTAGATGTAGTTGTTGCTGCTCAACCAACTCGAGGCGTTGATGTGGGATCAATTGAATTTATCCATAACCAATTGATTGCTGCTCGTGACGCTGGAGCCGCTGTTCTCCTAGTCTCAGCAGAGCTTGATGAAATTCTCTCCCTTGCTGACAGAATTGCAGTCATCTCTAATGGCAAGATTGTTGCAATATTTAATTCCAAAGAGGCAGATAGAAATACCATCGGCCGCTTGATGGCTGGCCTGGCATCCTGATTCGATGCCAAAAACGATTGGATTAATTGCTGGCACTGGCTTCTATGACCTTCCCGCACTAAAAGATGGTGAATCCAAAGAGTTAGACACCCTCTATGGAAAAGCTCAAATTAGAAGTGGGGAATGGAACGGCGTTCGCCTTATATTTCTAACCCGCCATGGAAGCGGTCACAGCATTCCACCTCACCTGATCAATTATCGAGCCAATATCAAGGCTATGAAGGATTTAGGTGTTACCGAGATAATTGCAATTAATGTAGTGGGCGGAATCGATACAAAGCTAGCTCCAGGTGATCTCTGCCTAATTGATGACTTTATTGACTTCACCTCGGGTAGGCAGCACACCTTCTCTGATGGATCAAAACCTGGTGTTCAACATGTTGACCTCACTCGCCCATATGATGCAAAAATACAGAGCGCCCTTCGCCAAAGTGCTAAGGAGTCAGGAATTTTGCTTCATGAAAATGGAGTCTATGCCGGATTTAATGGGCCTAGATTTGAAACCCCTTCAGAGATTCGACTAGCAGCACTTGCTGGTGCGACAGTTGTTGGAATGACAGGATGTCCTGAAGTGAGTTTGGCAAGAGAGCTTGGTATTGATTATGCCAGCATTGCTCTAGTTGTTAATCCTGCAGCAGGATTGAGTGAGGCCGAGATAACAATGGATGAAATAAATAAGGCCCTAGATCTAGGAAAATCTAAAGCTTTAACAGTTATTGAAGGCGCGCTAAAGGTTTTGGCTTAAAAGTGAGTGATTTTGATTTAGTAATAGAGAATGCAACTTACATTGTCACATCTGATAGCAAAAATACCGTCCTTAAAGATTGTGCTATTGGAATTAAAGATAAGAAGATTGTTGCAATTCAAGGCGCAGGCAGTTTGAAAGGTGCCAAGACCTACAATGCTAAAGGTAAGTTGATTGCTCCAGGACTAATCAATACTCATACCCATCTAGCAATGTCATTGCTGCGCGGCTGGGCAGAGGGGGTAAATCTTCAAGGATTTCTAGAGCGAGTCTGGGCAGCCGAAGGATTAATTATGAATCCAAAGAATGTTGCACTTGGAACCCAACTTGGCGCACTTGAATCACTCCTTGCAGGAACCACAACTACCCTTGATATGTATCTATATCCAGATGCGGCCCACAAAGGCGCAGCAAGTACTGGGATCAGACACATAACTGGCCCACTCTTCTTTGATTTCACTGGTCTTGATGGCCTTGATTGGGAAGCCAGATTAGAGATAGCCAAAAAATGGGAGCAAGTGCTTCAAGATGTTGGCGGGCCAGATGTTCCTGCCTATCTAATGCCGCATTCAACCTACACCGTCTCACCTGATCACCTAGTTGAAATTGGAAAGCTAGCAAAGCAGATGGGGGCTTCGATAAGTATCCATATCTCTGAAAATCTTGGAGAAAATGATGATGTTGCTAAACGTTTCGGTAAGTCCCCAACTGCAATATTGCAAGAAACTGGAATCCTAGATTCTCATACCTTATTAGGACACGGTGTTCACTTATCAGATGAAGACATTGGATTACTAGTAAAGGCGGGCGCTGCAGTTGCCCATTGCCCTGGAAGCAATCTCAAACTAGGAAGTGGGATTGCAGATATTAAAAAATATCAAAGTAGGGATCTATGTGTTGCACTTGGAACTGATGGTTGTTCATCAAGTAATGATCTAGATATGTGGGCAGTGATGAGAGTGGCTGCCAACCTATATGCCCAAACCAATGGTCCAGAAAATTTAAGGGCAAGTGAGATATTTCGCATGGCTACAATTGAGGCAGCAAAAGCCTTAGGACTTGAGAGTTCAATTGGAAGTATTGAAGTTGGCAAAAGTGCAGATCTGATCTCAATAGATCTAAACAAGGCGCATCTAATTCCGCTTCATGACGTATTCGCCCAGCTTGTCTTTGCTGCAGGACGCGGCGATGTGAGCGATGTTTGGGTTGATGGGAAACAAGTAATAGCAGATGGCAAGTCAACCTTGATTGACTTCTCTGAATTATCGAAAGAAGTTGATGTGGTAGTAAAGACTTTGCACAAGGAATTTAATGAACAAGGATGAATTAATAGAAAAACTTGATTTGCAGCCCCTTGAAGGTGAAGGTGGTTTATATTCAACGATCTATCGAGATGAATTAAGTAATGCAATTTATTTTATGGTGGTCTCCCCCGATTTCTCAGCCTGGCATCGCCTGCCCCAGGCCGAACTCTGGCTTCATTTATCTGGCGATCCCCTTCTGCTTCACAGCATTGAAAACGGTCAACTTATCAGCCATCGACTAGAGCAAGATGGGCAGCATCTTGCCTACCAAGTGCCAGCTAATACCTGGATGGCGGCAGAGTCTTTAGGGTCTTATTCACTGGTGAGCTGTTTTCTAGCTCCAGCTTTTTCAACTATGGAATTAGCAGGCAGAGATGAGTTAATCTCTCAATTCCCAAACATTGCCAACCTACCGGAGCTATTTCATGAATAAGCAGAAATCTATTCTAATCACCGGCGCTAGCGGGCTGATTGGAAGCGCGCTTTGCAAGACCTTTATCTCTGCAGGCTGGAGGGTGGTTGGCCAAGTAAATAGTTCTAAAGGCATTGATGGTATTGAAGTAATCAGAAAGGATCTTTCTAAAGCTTCAAGTGGCACTGAGTTAGTTGAGCAAATAGGCGCAATTGATTGTGTGATCAATAATGCTGCTGATCAATCAATCCTTGATCTTAAGCATTATTCATCAACTAAGGCTCAAGAGATGTTTCAAGTAAATCTTCTCTCTCCAATTGAGATAATTCTCGCGGCCAAATCAAAAGGCGCTACATTAGCCATTAATATTTCATCAATTGAAGCATTAAACTCCAAATCAGGTCATGAAATCTACGGCGCTTCGAAATCAGCTTTAGAGTCTGTTACTCGATCACTTGCTCTATCCCTTGCGCCCATGCGGATTAATGGAATCAGATTAGGTCTTATTGGAGATGATAAGTTAGAAAGCAGGTGGCCGGAGGGTTTTTCCTCTTGGACTAATACAGTGCCAGCAGGGCGCATTGGAAGCGCTGAAGAAGTTGCCGAACTAGCACTTGCACTAACCAGTGAAACCTTTAATTTTGCATCTGGAAGTATTATTGATTTTGACGGCGGTAAGAGCGCACACCCCGGCTGGTAGTTATCCTTGTTTTAGTTGAAGAAGAGCTTGCCTAAGTTGACTCTTTAGGGAGCTATTTACCGCAATGTTAAAGGTTATCCCAACTCCCCCATTTGTTGCGTTGTATTCCCGGCCATAAATCCCTTCAGCATCATCGAGAACGTCAATAATTGCCCGAGATTCAAGTGCTGCTGAAACTAACTGCGAAATAGGTTTAGTCATTTGCTTTGAAACCGTTGCGACAACAATTGATTTTGTCTGTGGAATTTGAGCAAAATATTGATCTGGGATCTCTGAAATCAATTTAATTTTCCCAGCAAAACCCTCACTTATAACCGCTACAACTGAAGGGTCTCCATCCCAAGTTGAATAAGCGATATCTACTCCATTTAATTGACTTCGCAAAGATTCAACAGAGTCCGGATAGGAGACATTCTTTATTTTTATCTTCGGAAAATTGGCTCTTGCTCCTTTTGTAAAGCTTTCAAGAAGTTCAGGCTCGCTTCCAATAAATGCAATTGATTTACGCTTTGAAAGATTTGCTGCTGCTACCCCTGCAAGATAGGCACCATGGTCTTCTCTAAAATAGACATTTGAAACATTTAACTGGGCAATGGATTTGTCATTAATAATTGCGAATTGAGTCTCGGTATATTCCTTTGAAACCCTTGCCACTGTCTGTCTATATCCCGGACCAACAGCAATTATTAGCGTGTAGCCGCTTTTGGCTAAAAATCGCAGCCGTGTTAGGCGATCTACTGCAGTTCCATTTGTCGGAACCTCGCGAACAAATGGTTCAACTAGTCCATACTTTTTCTTCGCAGCTTTAAGAGCTAGGTGAACTGCGTCATTGAACGAGTTATCTCCAAGAAATCCAATGTCATAAGCGATAGCAACTTTTGGTTCTGCAGCAATTGCTGGAGTGAATGGAGAAAATAATGAAATAGTAAGCGCTATAAGTAGCGCTCTAGATCTCATGACTTACTTGTCCTTAAAAGAGCTTGGCACCAACCCTAGAGCTGAATATGTCTTAGCTAAAGTCTCTGCAGCAACAGCTCTAGCTTTCTGTCTTCCCTGCTCCAAGATATTTAATAGGTGAGCTTCATCGGATAAAAGCTCCTCCGTGCGCTTCTTAACTGGGGCAAAGTATGAGGTAACCACCTCAGCTACAGCGGACTTAAAATCGCCATAGCCTTTGCCAGCAAACTCATTTTCAATATCAGAGATAACTCTATTACTAAGGGCTGAGTGGATAGTTAAGAGGTTTGATATCCCAGGCTTTTCCTTCTCGTCAAACTTTACTTCTTTGCCTGCATCGGTAACTGCGCTCTTTATCTTCTTGGTATTAACTTCTGCTGAATCCAAGATATCGATTACTCCAGAATTTGAAGCAGATGATTTACTCATCTTGGCATTTGGATCTTGTAGATCATTAATCTTTGCTGCAGATTTAATAATGTGAGCCTCTGGAATTGTAAAGGTCTGCCCATATCTAGAATTAAATCTCTGACCTAGGTCCCGGGTTAGTTCAATATGTTGTCTCTGATCTTCGCCAACTGGAACTCTATTTGCTTGATAAAGCATGATGTCAGCTGCTTGAAGAATTGGATAGGTGAATAGTCCAACAACAGTTCTATCAGCCCCACTCTTCTGTGACTTATCTTTAAATTGCGTCATTCGATTTGCTTCACCGAATCCCGCCATACATTCAAGGACCCAGCCAAGCTGGTTATGTTCTGGGACATGAGATTGAATAAATAGCGTGCACTTATCGGGGTCAAGGCCAAGGGCAATTAATTGCGCTGCTGCAAGAAGTGTTCGCTTCTTTAATACTTGTGGATCTGTTTCAACTGTTAGCGCGTGAAGATCAACAACACAATAAAAAGCATCATTCTCACTCTGCAGCTCAACCCATTGCTTGACCGCACCTAAGTAATTGCCGAGGTGAAATGAATCTGCTGTGGGTTGAATCCCTGATAGGACGCGCTTCATGGCCCTATCTTCTCAATTTTTATCTTGAGTATGTAATTTTGAGATTAAGACAGTCCCAACGCGCTTGCCCTCTAAACTCAAGACTGTCAGCCTCATCCCGGCTAGATGGATGA
>CANNDP010000025.1 GCA_947503395.1 Actinomycetota bacterium | reverse complement strand
AGAAAGTGGGGAGTTGAAACTAATTCAGAGCGAATTTTCCTAGCCGGTGCTGGTGCGCTTCGCGGCGGTGGGGTTAGTGGAATTGCTGGACATAACGCTGCTATGGCTGCGTTGGAAACTTTAGCAAAGCTGCCATAGAATTAAGCCATGTTTAAAGCAATCAGAAGAATTACAGCGCTCGTTGCTTTAATTGTTGTTGCTATAAAAGGCGCTCTCTCATTCTTATCTTGGGTTGAAAAGCAGGAAGATGTTGAAGCAGTTTGGTCCGAAGACGAGGATTTAGAAGAAGCTTTCTAGTGAGCGATACTTATATTCCTGGAACTTGTAATCTAGGCAAAGCCGAAGTTCGTAGCCGCCAAATAGTTGCACTTGTTGGTCTTGTTGCAACATTGATTCTGGCAACCGGCTTAATTGCTAGCTCTACTCCTCAAGCCTCAGGGCTAACTCTCTTTGCTCCACTTATGGTCTTTGCTGTCGGCTTTATTCAATCCAGAAGAAAATTCTGTCTTGCCTATGGCCTTGCCGGAACTTTCAACTTGGGAAAACTCGGCCAGATTTCAAAGGTAGCAAATCCAGAAGATAAAGCTGCTGATCGCAAAACCGCTCTTTCAATCCTTGCTCAAGCAACAGCGCTAGCGCTAGGCCTAACCGGGGTCATTACTCTCCTGCTGCTGTAAAAAAAGTCAGGCTTAATTCTCAGTTAATTATCGCTTATTACTCTTGCCTGCGCTGCAGAGATAGGAGTACGTTGGCATAGTTACAAGCTTGATAATGCTCTAGCAATCGTTAGGAGAGCGATGAAAATCATAATTCATAATCATGGAGATTCATTAGCAATTGATTTTGAAAAGATTGCAATTGAGCGCTTAGAGAGATTAACTCGATTTAGTATTCCAATAGAGAGAATTGATGTCGATGTAAAACATGAAGCAAATCCCAGGTTTGGAAAGAGCTCTCATCGAGTAATTCTCACCTCCCGTGGAAGTGGGCCACTTCTTCGAGCAGAGGGCTCCGGCTTTAATGATTTAGCAGCATTTGATGAGGCGGCCGAAGCTGTTGAACTTCAACTGCGAAAGCGCCACGAGCGAAGCAAAGATATTGATCGAACTAGCCTTCGAAAGCTGCGCGGTGCAAAGAATTAGCAAGATTGCTGATAGCAAGTAAGTGCTGCCTTAGACTTATCTTCTAACTTTTCCTCATTTTAGGAAGGCAGAGCGCGTGATTGAAGAACTAGATAAATCGCTATCACGCGCGCAAGAAGTATTAGCTAGCCCAGAATCAATCAGGCGGATTTGTATTTCAGGAAAGGCTAAGGGCAAGCAACCAGAACAAGTGCGGATTGATATTCGTCCCGTTGCTCTTAAGGCAGGGCTACATTGGCAGGTAGTCAGCCATGATGGGAAGCGCGACACAACAAAGAATCTTGCTCTAGGTGAGCTCTCTTTAGCCAAGTTGTTTAAATTAGGTTATGCAAACATTTTGATTGAGAGTACAAGCCAGGAGATAAATCTTCGCTTAACAAAGTCAGGTGAGGCTCAATTTTCAACAAAGCGAGTTAAGTTAGATGTAGCTGAACTATCTCACGATAGAACAAAAGAGCGGCTATTGAGCGCAGATGATGAAATATTTATAGAGCTGGGCATCTCGGATCACAATGGAAAACTAAAGCCCAGCAGGAGCGATAAGTTCATTCAGGTTCAAGAATTTTTAAAGATTTTGAGTCATAGCCTTGATGAAAAGCGAGATAAGAACCAAGAGCTGAAAGTAATTGATCTGGGCTGCGGCCATGCTTATCTAACCCTTGCAGCCCATAAGTATCTCAGTAAGCAGGGATACAGAGTGAAAACCTTAGGCATTGACGAGAGGCAAGACAGTAGAGAGCGAAATATAGCTCTGGTTGAGAAATTGAAAATGAGTAAAGAAATTACATTTCAGGCAACGAAAATATCAAACCTAGAGTTAGCTAACTTTGATATTGCAATTGCTCTTCATGCCTGTGATACGGCAAGTGATGATGCAATCTCATGGGCAATTAAAAGTGGGGTAGAGATGATTTTGGTTGCCCCTTGCTGCCATCATGACATTCAAAGACAGATGAAAGAGTCGCCAGCTCCATGGAATCTTGCTACTAAACATGGAATTATTAGTGAGAGAGTTGGAGATATTCTCACTGATTCAATAAGAGCTAGCGTGCTAAAGATTTTGGGATATCGCACCGATATCATCGAATTTGTTGCCGGAGAGCACACACCAAGAAATCTGATGATCCGCGCTTTCAAAACTGGAGCTCTGGCGCAGCCGGCTGATATCGCTGAGTTAGAGCAGATAATTGAGCAGTGGAAGATTGAGCCTGCCCTAATGGTTCGCCTTAAAGAAGAGCTCTCAGTTAGGCTTGGCTAATGTCCTCAAAGCAATCTAGTGGCAAAGTTTTAGCCTCACTTCCTGTTGGGCAAAAAGTTGGAATTGCTTTTTCTGGCGGCCTTGATACCTCAGTTGCAGTTGCCTGGATGAGGCAGAAAGGAGCCCTTCCTTGTGCTTACACCGCAGATCTTGGCCAATACGATGAGAGCAACATTGAAAGTATCGCTTCAAGAGCAAAAGAATATGGAGCAGAAATTGCTCGCCTTATTGATTGCAAGAACTCTTTAGTTGAAGAGGGCCTTGCTGCTTTAGCATCGGGCGCTTTTCATATTAGAAGTGCTGGAAAGATCTATTTCAACACTACTCCACTTGGAAGAGCTGTTACGGGAACACTTCTAGTTCGAGCGATGCTTGAAGATAACGTTTTGATTTGGGGAGATGGCTCAACATATAAAGGCAATGACATCGAGCGTTTCTATCGCTATGGCCTGCTAGCAAATCCTGAGCTAAAGATTTATAAGCCATGGCTTGATAGCGAATTTGTCGCAGAGCTTGGCGGCAGAAAAGAGATGTCAGATTGGCTTAAGGGCCATAACTTGCCTTATCGAGATAGCGCCGAGAAGGCTTACTCAACAGATGCCAATATCTTAGGAGCAACTCATGAGGCTAAGAAACTTGAAGAGCTAAGTAGCTCTATTGAGATTGTGGAACCAATTATGGGAGTTAAGTTCTGGGACCCAGCGGTGGCAATAGCCCAGGAAGATGTGAAAATAACTTTTAAGTCGGGAAGACCAGTTGCAATAAATAATAAAGATTTCAGTGATCCAGTTGAGTTGATGAGGCAAGCTAACTTAATTGGTGGCCGCCATGGCCTTGGAATGTCTGATCAGATTGAAAATCGCATCATTGAGGCAAAGAGCCGAGGCATTTATGAAGCACCTGGAATGGCGCTGCTTTTTATTGCCTATGAGCGCCTGCTAAGCGCAGTTCACAACGAAGAGACTCTGGCTAATTACTATCAATCAGGAAGAAAGCTTGGTCGCCTCCTTTATGAAGGAAGATGGCTCGATCCACAATCGTTAATGCTTAGAGAATCACTAACTCGCTGGGTGGCATCGGCTGTAAGCGGTGAAGTTGTCTTGAGGCTAAGGCGAGGCGATGATTATTCAATTATTGATACCAGAGGTGAGAACTTCAGTTATCACCCAGAGAAACTCTCAATGGAGAGAACGCAGGCAGCAGCCTTTGGACCAGAGGATCGAATTGGGCAATTAACCATGCGTAATCTAGATATCGCAGATACTAGGCAGAAGCTTGAAATGTATCGAGACCAGGGCCAGATTGGTAAGGGAAACTTTGATTTAGTAGAGATTGAAAATCAGAAAAACACAGAGACGAAGGGTAAATAAATGACAACCAGTGCGATAACAAAGATTCTCGACAATTTTCTAGAGGAGGGAATCAAGCTATCGCCAATTGGAGCAACCATGCTTGGGGTTCCTGGTTTTGATGATCAACTAGATGACCTATCCATGGCAGGCAATGAGAAGCGCGCAGAGCTAACTCGAAAAGCCCTTGAGGCAATAAAGAGTGAAACTCCAATTAATGAGTTTGATCGAATAGCCAAAGATGTGGCAGTAGAGCGCCTAACCTCTGAACTGAACCTCAATGACACCTTTGAGGCGCGAATTCTCTTTAATCTCATCTCATCTCCAGTAACAAGCATTCGTCAGGTCTTTGAAATGATGAAGGCAGATCAAGCAGAAACGGTTTCAAATGTCACAAAGCGTCTTAATGGAATTGAGGCAGCTTTTGCGGGATGGAAATCATCTTTGGAGTTTGCAGCAGATAAAGGAAAATTCAATTCCCGCAGACAAGTTCTAGCAACCGCTGGTCAGTTAGAGTCTTTTTCAAAAGGTGCATTTACTGCAGTTGCCAAGAAATTCAACCCTGCCGGTGATAATCAAGCTTTATTGGATGCAGCAAAAAGCGCTGAGGCAGCCTGCGCATCACTTTCATCTTGGATGCGCGATTCTTATGCGCCTAAATGTCCAGCAGTTGATGGCGTAGGCGAGGAGAGATACAAGATGTGGGCTCGCCATTTCACTGGAGCAAATCTTGATTTGCGTGATACCTATGAGTGGGGAATCAAACAACTAGAGATGATTAATGAGCGGATGTGGGGCGCTGCAAAGAAGCTCTATCCAGATGCAAAAACTCTTAGGGAAGTTGCAGATCGCCTTGAAGCAGATCCGAGATACACAGTTGTTGGCGAAGAAGAATTACTTAAAAAACTCAAGGAATTCATCGCTGCTGCTGTGGAGAGACTTGATGGAAAAGAATTTGATATTGATCCAAGAATTCGAAACTGCGAAGCACGTCTTGCTCCGCCAGGGGGCGCCTCTGCTGCCTATTACATGGGACCAAGTGAGGATTTATCAAGACCTGGAACAACTTGGTATCCAACCATGGGAAGAAAGACATTTGGATGGTGGCATATTGTTTCAACTTGGTATCACGAAGCAGTTCCAGGACATCATTTGCAAGTTGCAACAACAAAGATAAACACCGATCGTCTCAATCGTTTCCAACGCAATAGAGTCTGGGTTTCAGGATATGGCGAAGGCTGGGCGCTTTATGCAGAGCGCTTAATGGATGAACTAGGCGCATTTGAAGATCCAGGTTATGAGATGGGATATCTCTCTGCGCAAGGACTAAGAGCAGCACGTATCGTCGTTGATATTGGAATGCACTGTGGCTACAAAGATTTTAATGGTGAGGTTTGGAACGCTGAGTCTGCATTTAAACTTCTCCATGAAAGAGCTTTACTTGATGAAATCTCTGCACGAAGTGAAGTGGATCGCTATCTTGGTTGGCCAGGACAGGCAATTTCTTACAAAGTTGGAGAGCGCTTCATGATGGAAGCGCGAGAAGATGCAAAGAAGAGGCTTGGAGCTACCTTTAATCTAAAGAAGTTCCACTCTTATGTATTAAATCTTGGACCAATGGGTCTTGATCCATTTAAGGCTGAAATGGCCGCTTGGGACGGAAAGTAATTCTCGGCTAGAATCACCCTGTTGTTTCCGGGGTCGGTGTAATTCCGAACCGGCAGTTAAAGTCTGCGACCCGCTTGCATCCAGCTAGCGGTGGACTTGGTGAAACTCCAAGACCGACGGTTAAAGTCCGGATGAGAGGAAACAAATTGCGTGCATCCTTGCGCGCACTCTTTTGCGCACCCCGGAAATCTATTCGGGGGTGGCGATCATGATAAATGCAGAATCTGCGATGCGCCGTGCCAACGAAATTTCAAAACTCGGTCTTGGTAAAAGTTCGCCTAATCCAATCGTTGGAGCAGTGATTGTTGGCAATGATGGCCAGATTGCTGGTGAGGGTTTTCATCACAGCCAAGATGGCGGAAAACATGCTGAAGTTGTTGCACTTAGTAAAGCTGGAGAGAGGGCAAGAGGTACAACTCTTTTTGTAACGCTGGAGCCTTGTAATCACATAGGAAAAACTCCGCCCTGTACTGAGGCAATAATTGCTGCAGGCATAAAGAAAGTAGTTTTTGCAGTTAGTGATCCAAACCCGATAGCCCATGGGGGAGCGCAAGCACTAATTGATGCAGGCATAATTGTTGAACAAGGTCTTTTAAAAGATGATGTTGCCTTCACCAATAGGGCATGGCTAAAAAAGATAGAGAGCTCTCGTCCCTACATAACTATAAAGATTGCAGCTAGCCTTGATGGGAAAGTTGCAGCGCTAGATGGCAGCTCAAAATGGATTACCAGTGAGATTTCAAGATCTGATGTGGCGATTCTTCGTAGTCAATGTGACGCAATTGTTACTGGCACAGGGACTGTTCTTGCCGATGATCCATCTCTAACGGTTAGAAATATCAAGCGCGAGAACTTTGAGTTCAAGCCGGTTCGAGTAGTACTTGGAAATCGAGAGATTCCGCAGGGCTCAAAGGTTTTAGATAAGAGCGCTGAAACGATTCAAATCAAGGGAAATGATCTAGGCGAGCTGATGGAATTGGCAAAAGAGCGCGCCTGGAATCAGATCCTTATTGAGGCGGGCCCAAACTTAACTAGCGCATTTCTTAAAGCTGGACTATTTGATGAGGTATTTCTCTATCAAGCGCCAACTCTTCTTGGTTCAGGCCTTGATTTTGCTAACCAGCTTGAGATTAAGACCCTTAATCAAAGATTAGATCTTGAGCTTCTTTCAGCGGATTTACTTGGAGATAAGGAAAAGAATCTAAGGCTTCATCTATTGGCGGTGAGCAAATAGTGTTCACAGGTCTTGTTGCTGATAAAGCTAAGGTGATCTCAATTTCTAGAGGCTCAGAATCTGCTGTAATTCAAATTGAGAGCGTGCTCGCCTCAGAAATAAAGGTAGGCGATTCAGTGAGCATCAATGGAACTTGCCTCACTGCAATTGAATTGAGTTCAAATACTTTTAAAGCCGATGTGATGATTCAAACGCTCAAGGTGACAAGCCTTGGAAAACTTAGCGAAGGTGATTTTGTTAATCTGGAGCTAGCCACTAGGGCGGATTCAAGACTTGGTGGACATATTGTTCAAGGACATGTCGATGGAATTGGCAGTGTTATCGAGAACTCCCCAGGTGAGAAGTGGAACAAGTTTGTAGTCAGAGTTCCTAAAAACTTAAGCAAATACATAGTAAATCAGGGCTCAATTGCAATTGATGGAGTTTCACTTACCGTGGGTGAGATATCAGATGACTTACTGACGCTCTGGCTTATTCCAGAGACTCTTGATAGAACAAATCTTGCCCAGAAATCTAGTGGAGATATTGTAAATATTGAAGTTGATGTTATTGCTAAATATGTCGAGCGCCTTATGAATAGAGGTCAGTCGTGAATAATTCAAGAGATAAAGCGCTAGAAACCTTTAGGGATGGTGGCTTTGTAATTGTTACTGACGATGCAGATAGAGAAAATGAGGGTGACCTATTCCTTGTTGCTAGCGCTGCCACAACTGAGAAGATTGGCTTTATGATCCGCTACACCTCTGGAGTTATCTGTGTAGCGATGACCGAGGAGCGCTCAAGGCAGCTACATCTGCCACTTATGGTTAAACAGAATCAAGATACAAAGCGAACTGCATTTACCGTAACAGTTGATGCTAAGCATGAGATCACCACTGGAATCAGCGCAAAAGAGCGCGCAAACACAATTAGAGCTTTAGCAGATTTAAGCTCCACAGCAGAGGATTTCATAAGACCTGGCCACATATTCCCGCTCATTGCTCATGAAGGTGGCCTTGCCGCAAGACGCGGGCATACCGAAGCCATCGTTGAGATGTGCAAACTGGTAGGTGTAAATCAAGTTGGAGTTATTAGTGAATTAGTCAATGAAGATGGTTCGATGATGCGCGGTGAGAATCTAACTAGATTCGCCAGCGAACAAGGCATTCCTATCCTAAGCATTGCCCAGCTTATGAGCGCCCTAGAAGGCTCAAATAAAGTAGATAGCCAGAAGGAATTTAAACTTAATTGGGCAGAGCTTCCGCGAAGTAGTTCTGGCCAGATAAAGCAGTGGCAGATTGCAACTTTTCTTGGTCGAGGCGGAGTAGATCATGCGCTTTTGAAGTTTGGAAGTATTGATGGAATTAAGCCACTTCTAGTGCGAATTCACTCAGAGTGTTTAACTGGTGATGTACTGGGCTCACTGCGTTGTGATTGTGGATCGCAGCTAGAGCGAGCCATGAATGAGATTGAAAGCTCTGGCTCTGGATTAATCATCTATCTTAGAGATCAAGAGGGTCGAGGCATTGGACTATCTGAAAAAATTAAAGCTTATCAACTCCAAGATCAAGGCCTTGATACCGTTGATGCCAATCTAGCTCTTGGCCACAATATCGATGAACGAGACTTTGGTGATGCCGCTGAAATCCTTAACTCTTTGAAAATCAATTCGGTAATCTTGTTGAGCAATAACCCTGAAAAGCTAGAAACTCTTACTTCAAGCGGTATCAAGGCAAGCCCTCAAATTCTCTCCGGAGATATCAATACCTTTAATGAAAAATATGTAGCGACTAAAAAAGAGAGACTGGGGCATAAATAATGTCGGGTGCAGTTCCACAAATATCACTTGGTGACTTGAGCCAATTTAGGGTTGCAATCATCTCTGCTAGCTGGCATGAGCAGATCTGTGCAGATTTAATCGCTGGCGCTAGACGAGCGATAGAAGCGGCGAAAATTAAGCCAGAACCAGTCATCTATGTCCCTGGCTCTTTTGAATTACCTCTTGCTGCTCAATTAGCTCTTGATAGCGGTTTTGATGCCTCCGTTGTGCTTGGAGTTGTTCTAAGAGGTGAGACTCCACACTTTGATTATGTCTGCCAGGGAGTGACTCAAGGGATTATGCAGGTATCTCTTTCAAGATCTAAGCCAATTGGCTTTGGAGTTTTAACTGTCGACACTGTTGAGCAAGCAATTGCAAGAAGTGGGATTGCTGGGAGTAAGGAAGATAAAGGCTTTGATTCAGCAGTTGCAGCACTTGAATTACTTAGAGTGAAGAGAGATTTACCTGTTCTGAGGAAATCCTAGATTTATCCCGCCATGGCTTGGATCAAGCCAGCGGCTCGTCACTACTTTGCCTCTAGTAAAGAAATGAACGCCTTCCATTCCATGGGCGTGAGTATCGCCAAATAGTGAGTTCTTCCAGCCGCCAAAGGAGTAATAAGCAGTTGGCACAGGAATTGGCACGTTAATTCCAATCATTCCAACCTGAACTTCATTTTGGAATCTTCTAGCAGCTCCACCATCATTGGTAAAAATTGCAGTTCCATTTCCATATTGATGTTTATTTATTAACTCAAGTCCCTGGTCATAGCTAGAAACTCGAATCACCGAGAGAACTGGCCCAAAGATTTCATCCTTATAAATACTCATCTCAGGTGTTACTTGATCAAAGAGAGTTGGTCCAAGCCAGAAACCCTCTGCTGCTCCATTAACTTTTGGATTTCGACCATCGACGACCAATTTTGCTCCAGCATTTACTCCTGCATCGATATAGGAGGCAACTTTGTCGCGATGAACAGCGGTAACAAGAGGCCCCATATCTGATCCTGCGCTGCCATCTCCAGTCTTGAGTCCTGTCATGCGCTCTGAAATTTTCTTGATAAGTTCATCAGCAACAGGTTCAACAACAACAAGAGCTGAGATTGCCATGCAACGCTCACCAGCTGAACCAAAGCCAGCATTTACTGCCGCATCTGCTGCTAGATCAAGATCAGCATCAGGTAGGACCAACATATGATTTTTTGCCCCGCCGAGTGCTTGAACTCGCTTGCCATTTTTAGTGCCATTTTCATAGATATATCGAGCAATCGGAGTAGATCCCACAAAAGAAATTGATGCAACATCTGGATGAGCGAGCAGACTATCTACTGCAACTTTATCGCCATGGATAACATTAAATACTCCATCTGGAAGACCTGCCTCTTTCCAGAATTCTGCAACTAGATTAATAGCAGATGGATCTTTCTCGCTTGGCTTGATAATTACTGCATTTCCTGCAGCGATAGCGATTGGGAAGAACCACATCGGAACCATCGCTGGAAAATTAAAGGGCGAGATGATGGCGCAAACACCAAGTGGTTGGCGAATCGAATAGACATCAATATTTGTTGAAGCTCCTTCAGAGTATGCACCTTTAAGTAGATGGGGGATACCGCAGGCAAACTCCACCACTTCAAGTCCTCTAGTTACCTCACCCAATGCATCTGATAATACTTTGCCATGCTCAGCAGTTATTAACTTCGCTACCTCTTCCTTTCGAGCATTTAAGATTTCTCTAAAGGCGAAGAGCACTTGAACTCTCTTGGCAAGAGATGCTTGAGCCCATTGCTCTTGAGCCTTCTTGGCAACTTTTACGCCATGATCAATTAACTCTGGCGTCGCAAAATCAACCTTTGCAGTAATTTTTCCTGTTGCTGGGTTATAGACATCACCACTTCTTGCAGAGTCCTCTTTCCAATAGGCCCCATTTATGTGATGGGTAATTCTCTTTACTTCACTCATCTTTATTTTGCCCCGGTGTAGTACTTATCAATCTGATTAAATGCTTTATCAAGTATTGCTAGTCCTTCGTTAAATTCTGCCTCAGTGATATTGCACGGTGGAACTACATGCATACGATTAAAGTTGGTAAAAGGCATTAAACCAAGCTTTTTACATTCACCCACTAGCTCATTCATCGCAGGAGATGATCCGCCATAAGGGGCAAGTGGCGCTCTGCTGGCGCGATCTGTCACTAAATCAAGAGCCCAGAAGGTTCCTTGGCCTCTAACTTCTCCAATGACTCGATGCTTGCTAGCTAAATCACGAAGACCTGGGCCAATTACCTTCTCACCAATTGTGGCTGCAGCTTCAACGATTTTCTCATCTTTCATAGCATCAATAGTTGCAACTGCTGCGGCGCAAGCAAGCGGATGGCCGGAGTAGGTAAGCCCGCCAGGAAATACGCGATCTTTGAAGGTCTCTGCAATCTCTTTTGAGATTACAACCCCACCAAGTGGGACATATCCAGAATTAACTCCCTTAGCAAAGACAATCAAATCTGGATGAGCAGTTGAATGTTGGTAGGCAAACCACTTCCCAGTCCTTCCAAATCCTGACATAACTTCATCTGCTATCCATAAAATTCCATACTTATCACAGAGGCGCCTTACTCCTTCTAGATATCCCTTTGGTGGAATCAAGACTCCAGCAGTACCGACTACAGATTCAATCAAGATAGCTGCAACTGTCTTCGGTCCTTCAAATTCAATAACGCTCTCTAGATGCTCAAGCGCTCTTTGACACTCTTCCTCTTCGCTCTTTGCCCAAAAAGCACTTCGATAAAGATATGGTCCAAAGAAGTGAACATGGCCATAGGCAAATTCATTTGGCCATCTTCTTGGATCCCCTGTTGCTGAAATAGCAGAGGTGGTGTTGCCGTGATAGGAGCGGTAGAACGAGAGAATTTTATGGCGTGAGGTATGGATGCGAGCCATTCTGATCGCATTTTCAACGCCATCTGCCCCGCCATTGGTAAAGAAAACTTTTTCATGATTTGGACTAGCAAGACTGACAATTCTGGAGGCAGCTTCTCCGCGCGCCTCATTTGCTGC
>CANNDP010000024.1 GCA_947503395.1 Actinomycetota bacterium | reverse complement strand
CCAACATCAACCAGGGTAGAGCTCCAACATAGATAGAGCTCCAATGCAGAAGTGGCGCAAAGAAGGCTCCCCCAGCTAGAAGCGCGATTCGAAATCTTGTGCCTAGCTTTTCTTCAGCCAGTAGAAGGAAAAGTAATCCAGCTCCAAGAACTGCAGCTGGCCAAAATTCGATGGGTGGAAAAGCGGCAAAAAGTAGTAAGCCTGAAATTAGGGCAAGGGCAACTTTTCTCATTCTTTATGACCAATTAAGAGCAGATAGAAGACGATCAACGCTAGCTCCAAGTCCATAATCGCTCTTCATAGTTTCAAGATATTTAGCATTCTTTGCAGAACTTGGAATACTCAAATCAATCTCTGGAAGCTTGACATCTCTTGCACATTGCACAAGGCGATCTGCCACAGCGGCATAATCAAGATCTGCGAGTAATTTCTTGCGATGATTTGGAGAGAGTTTAGGATCTTCGGACTTAGCAGCCTTGATTAGATCAGCCATGCTGGAGTAGTTCTTGGCAATTTCAGCAGCTCCCTTTTCACCAATGCCTTTAATGCCTGGCAGCCCATCAGAGGCATCTCCCCTGATCATTGCAAAGAGGGCGTATCTCTCACCTGGTATTTCATACTTCTTCTCTATCCATGAGTGATTTACCAGATCATGATTACTGATTCCTTTAGCAAGGTAGGCGACCTTTACATCGCGCTCTTCATCAACTAATTGAAATAAGTCTCGATCGCCAGTTGCGATTCGAATCGGACCTTTCTCCCTGGTTGCAAATGTTGCGATTACATCATCTGCTTCATAATCATCCATTCCAACGATTGCTATCCCTGCAGCTTCAAAGAAATCAAGGATTAGAGGAACTTGCGGAGTTAAGAGATCTGGCTCTTCTTCACCTTCGCCATCATCATCTACGCGATTGAGTTTATAACCGGGAAAGAGCTCCACTCTCCAAGACGGTCTCCAATCTCCATCTAAGCAGAGAGCTAAACGATTTGGCTTGTACTGATTAATCAACCTTGCGCTCATATCGATAAAACCTTTTACTGCATTTATTGGCTCGCCTTGAGGCGACAGCAAGGTATCTGGCATTCCGTAGTAGGCGCGATACCAAAGCGATGCGCTATCAATTAATAGCAGGCTCATGCAACCACTGCGGAGTAGGCGATAACTCCCCTATCGATTTTCTTCACTGCTTCCTTAACCGTTGGAGCCATCTGTGGATTGGCATTTAGTAATTGTCCAAGTAGGTCGATTATCTGACGGATTGCTCTAACAAAATCTCCCACGGTTATTTCAGTCTCTTTCAAAATAGTTTGAAGGCTATGGCCATTAGCCCAACGATATGCGCTCCATGCTAGATCAAAATTCGGTTCCTTTTGTGGCGTAATTCCATGATCTTCTTCCAGCTTTACGATATTTAGCCAAACTTTCATCACCATTGGAATTGAAGCATCAAGAGTCTTTGGAAGTCTTGGACTCCTACTGCGTTCGCCTCGCCCGTCGTAGACCAACGCTGATAACAATCCAACTAGATCTGCAGGAGAGTATTGGTTAAGCAAGTCAGAGTTAATTAGCTCGGATAAAAGCAGATCACTTTCTGCATATATCTTGGTAAGCACTCCTCCCTTAGGAGTTAATTGATCACCACTTAAATAGTGGAGCTCTTTTAGCACCTCACTTACGCGATCAAATGTTCGAGGAATAACGTTGGTTCTGCCCTCCATGCGCGCTTTAAGTCCCGCTGACTCTTTTTCAAGCCTTGATGCTTTCTCAAACCCGCGGGCATTACTCTCGCGATTCGGACAGCTATGACATGGATGGTGTTTGAGAAATCTTCGATGTTCGCTGATCTGCTCTTCGATATTTTCATGGTGTTTTCTCCGGCTACCACCAGTGATTCTTCTAGATGAGAATTGAGCCTCAAGATCTTTAATTGCAAAGCGCGCCTTCATATACTCACCCATATCGCCAAGATCGCTCTGAGATCCTTCAATTAGAGCTTTGATTGCAACTTCATTTTTTGCAATTTGTCTAGCTAAACCAACAACAGCTTTATCTGCTTGAAACTGCGCAAAGGAGAATCCAAGAGACTTTCTTGCTCTCTCATGGCCGAATCTTGAAATCAGGTTAGCGCTCATGTTATAGGTAGGTGAAAATGATGAACGAAGTGGATAGGTTCTTGTGCTTGCAAGTCCTGCCGCAATAGAGCTATCCATCTGTTCATTCCAAAGAATTAGAGCATTGCCTTCAATATCAATCCCTCGCCTGCCAGCTCTTCCTGTTAGTTGGGTGTACTCCCCTGGTGAAACATTGACATGGCTTTCACCATTCCATTTCACAAGTTTTTCCAAAACCACACTTCTTGCTGGCATATTGATTCCAAGAGCTAAAGTCTCAGTTGCAAAGACAATCTTTAGAAGACCTCGCTGAAAGAGCTCCTCAATAGTTTCCTTAAACATCGGAAGTAGCCCTGCGTGATGAGCAGCAATGCCTCGCTCTAGCGCTTGGGCCCACTCATGAAATCCAAGAACTCCAAAATCCTCCGAAGGTAGTTCATGAGTCTTTAGAGCAATGACTCGTCTGATCTCCTCTTTCTCAAGAGAATTTGTTAGCGAAAGCCCCTCGCGAATACAAGATGCTACAGCGCCATCACATCCGGCCCGAGAGAAGATAAAGAAGATTGCAGGAAGAAAACCGCGCTCTGAGAGCTTTTCAACAACTTCCGGTCTAGTAAGAGATTTAATAGAGCTAAATTTGCTCTCTTTCCAACTTTTGCTCCCACCCGGCACCTTCTTTACCGAATTCTTTTCAATTCGCAGGATCTCTGGATTCACCCTTCCTTCGTCTACAAAGAGATCAAGAATTCGATTTCCAATCAAGATGTGCTGATAGAGCGGTACGGGCCTGATTTCACTAAGTACTACTTCTGTTTCGCCGCGCACGGTCTTCAGCCAATCTCCAAATTCTTCGGCATTTGAAACAGTAGCTGATAGTGAAACTATTTGAATTCGCTCTGGAAGATGAATCAGGATCTCTTCCCAGACCGCCCCTCGAAACTTATCTGCCAGATAATGAACTTCATCCATAACGACATAGCCGAGATCATCAATTGCATCTGAACCGGCATAGATCATGTTTCGCAAAACTTCCGTGGTCATAACAACTATTCGAGCCTCACTATTAATGGATGAATCTCCAGTAAGAAGGCCTACTTCAGAATCGCCATAAAGTTTTACCAAGTCCTGATACTTTTGATTTGATAGCGCTTTAATTGGCGTGGTGTAGAAGCAACGATTGCCATTTTTTTCAGCTAGAAACGTTGCAAACTCTCCAACAATTGTCTTTCCAGCTCCCGTGGGCGCTGCAACTAATACGCTCTTGCCATCCTCTAGATGATGACATCCCAAGCTTTGAAACTCATCAAAACCAAAGTTATAATTAGACATAAATTCAGTTGTTAGAGGATGCGAACTTCGTTTCTTTGCCGCGGCATATCTTTCAGCCGGAGATGGAGTACTCACATGCGCCACGTTAGTAGGCCGCGCTCTATTACGCGCGCTTTAACTGGAAGTGGCCCAACTCGCTCTCCATCGGCATAGGCCACGGCGTCAGAATCAATTTCAACGCTTCGACCCCGCGAAATTTTCACTGCAGGGTGTGTGGTGTGTTTTCCAGAGAAAACCTTTGGAAAAACTTTTAGGAATTCGAATTTAGATACTGGGCTGAGAATTAGAATGTCAAATAACCCGTCATCGATTTTTGCATCAGGGGTGACCTTCATCCCTCCCCCATAACAGATTCCATTAGAAACAGCTATCAGCATGGCTTTACTCTCAAAAGAGAATCCATCGATGCTGAATCTATAGCTTTTAGGTTTGAAGGTTGATAAAACCAGAAGCATTGAAATATTGTATTTAGCTCTTCCCTTGATTTTCTTCATGGCATTTGCTCGTTCATTGACCATTGAATCAAAGCCTGTGCTAAGAACATCTACGAAGTACTTGTCTCCTACTTTTCCAACATCGATTAATGAAGGTCGGCTCGAGAGGTAATGCTTGATCAGTTGTTCTGGGTTCTTTAGTTTCAGATTGAGCGTTCTGGCGAAATCATTCCCAGTTCCAGCAGGTATTAAGGCCATCCCAAGACCACTGCCCACTAATTCTTGTACTGCGAGGTTAACGGTCCCATCGCCACCAATTAGGAATAGGCCTTCGAATTTCTGATTTCCTCTTAATCTACTCGTTAGATTCTCCTGAGACTCTTGAGCGCTACCGGCTGAGACATCTAAATATTGAATACCGAAAGCTTTCAATTCTTGTTTTACAAGCTTTCCGACTTTATTTCCGCGCCCACTTCCTGACTTGGGATTTATCAGCAGAAGCCACATGAGAGCGGATCAATCTATTCAGGAAGAGGTTCATCAATTGGTGATGCTTGATCAATATCTGCTGCTTGATTATCACCAATCTGTTTAGATTTTTTATCTCGCTTTTTATCGACTAGGAGCGCAATTCCTCCAGCACCGAAATAGAAGACTATTAGCGGCAGAGCAAGAGCGGCCATGGAGAGCGGATCTGCAGTTGGCGAGAAAGCAGCGACAAAAACGGTGATGCCAAAGATTGCAAAGCGCCAAGGCTTTAGTATTGCTTTTCCAGAGAGGACCCCAATTAAATTGAGCGAGACTAGAAAAACCGGGAGCTCGAAAGCAAGCCCAAAGATCAAAATGATTCGAAGCACGAAACTCAGGTAATCATCAAATCGAACGAGGTTATTTAAGCTATCTGGAGTGAAACCAAAGAGAACTCTGATAGCAATAGGAAGTATGTAATAGGCAAGAGCAGCGCCTAGTGTAAAGAAAGGGGTAGCTGCGATGATAAAGAGAACAGATTTGCGCCTTTCTTTCCTATGTAAAGCAGGGGCAATAAAAGCCCAAAGTTGATAGAGCCAAAATGGCGCAGAGATAATGACGCCAGTTAGAAAAGCAACTTTGACTTGAAGATTAAGTGGACCTAATACGCCGCTAATAAAAAGAGAACCGCAATTGTTTGAACCACTACTTTGAGCCAGCTTTAAGTCACATACTGGCTCAGCCAGGGTGGTAATGATCTGGTTGTAATAGACAAAGCCGAGGATAGAGAAAATTACAATGAAAAAAGCGGCCCGGATGATTCTCTTGCGTAGTTCACGCAAATGATCCAATAGAGGCATCGTGCCGCGTTCTCTGGCTGCCATATCGCTCCGTTTACCTAAAGAGTATTAATCTCTCCCCTACTAGAAGTAGGCACCCGTTGAAATCTTGATTTCAACTTAGGATTTAGCTGAAGTATCGCCTTCTTCGCTCTTCTTCTCATCCTTATTTAATTCCTTTACCTCACTCTTGAAAATTCTAAGTGAGCGACCAAGAGAGCGCGCTGAATCTGGTAGACGTTTTGCGCCAAAGAGTATGACAACGACCAGAATCACTAAGAGCCACATTTGTGGATTACGACCGAACATGAGATCAACCTTTCCAGCAATCAGGCCCACTATTAGGTAAGGCTTAGAGCCATACGCTACCACGCGCAAAATCAGCCTGTCTTGCTACCCCTTGTAGGCCAGAAGCGCTCTATTAGCCCGCTCTGCAATCTCGGCTCTTAGTTCAAGAGGTTTAGCCAGTTCAAGTGAATCAGCGCCAGCTAGAACGGATCTAACTATCCACTCTGGCTGAAAGATATCGATTTGATAACAAGATTTTGAAAGCTCCTTAAGTGATGATGCATTTTCGCTTAGGAAACTGGAATCTTCGCTTTTGATAATTACCTCAGCACTTGACCCACGAGAATCCTCAAGCCGCTCTAAGTCTGTGCGAACTATTCTCTCTTTCGTTGAAACCTCTGAGATTTGAGCAAGATTAAATGTTCTAAGACCTTTTGCGCTATGGCAGTAAGCACTCACTAGCGTTCTCTTATCTTCCGCGATAATCGAAATCGGGGTGATGCTTCTTCTAGACGATGAATCTTTTGTCACGTTGTTATAAGTTATCTCTAAATCTAATTCTTGCTTTATTGCGCCTTCAATTGCCTCTAGCGTTGCTCGTTCTTTATCAAGTGTGAAGGTAATAGCTGAGGCTGGGATAGAGCTACTGAAGGCCTTTGCAATTTTCTCTCGCAGGGCAATGATTTGTGGATAGGCTGCTGAGGTTTTTGGTGTACTTTCTTCCAGAGCAGCTAAAGCAATTCTTGCTATCAAAGCCTCAGACTCATTCAAGTTTCTTGGAGCTGCAAGGTTTTGAGGATCTCTTATTACAACGCTCTCTTCATCAAATGAGATATCAATAAGTTCCAATGGCGTATATCCTGGAAGTCCGCATAGAAAGAGAAGGTTTAAATCCTTTAATACCTCATCGCGACTAATTGAGAACTCTTTGGCCAGCTCAGTAATGGAAATTCCTGGATGAGCAACAATGTATGGAACAAGGTCCAGTAAGCGAATCGCACGAAGTGCAGCATTTTCAACCATGAGATTTCGCCACCTTCTCTAGTGACGCAACAACTAAGGATCTTAATTCCTCTGGTTGCTCAATAATCAAACTATCGCAATACCAAAGCGCCTCTTTAAGAGCGGCAGCACTTGACTCGCTTCGGTAGGAGATCTCATCCCACTCTTCATCAAAGTTTTTGATTTCAAGGGCCTTTGCTCGAAGGGCTTCCGCCTGGGCCTTTTTGACCTTGGCTCTAACCTCGATACCTTCGGCGTTATGCATAATCAAATAATCTTTAATGTTGAAATCAGATGGTATTTCATACATATCGCGCTTCTTTGAGATATCTATCTTGGAGCTGATGCGTGAGAAGTTAAATGTGCGGATATCGCTTCGATCCAAATCTTCGCCAACCAAATACCACTCCCCTTTCCAAGCACTTAATCCCAAGGGATTAACACGGCGATTATCTGATCTAGCAGCCCCTGCTTTGCGATAGGAGAAGGCAATCTCTGATCTATTAGCAAGAGCTTTTGTCACATCAAGGAGCCCTTCAGCTGAAAAATTCAAGGTGCGAAGTGAATTGATTTCAAGTGCAGGATCAAGAAGCGCGGTCGAATTAACTCTTCTTGCAGCGCCGAGTGCAATATCCTCCAAACTGCTATCTAGCCAGAGTCCAAGTGCGGTAGAGAGAATTCCAATTTCTGTTGGAGTAAATGATTTGATCGGCATTTGATAAGTTTCAGGTTTTATTCGATAACCTGGCTCATCTTCGAAGAGAGGGTCTGCAGAGGCAACTTCAATCTCAATTCCAAGGGCTCTTAAATCATCCTTGTCGCGTTCAAACATTCGCTCTTTAGTTTCTTGAGTTCCGCTATAGCCAGCAACTTTTCTAAAGACTTCACTCTTTTGCATATAACGTGAGGTAGCGAGCAAGGCCATCGTAAGATTGACTAAACGCTCAGTTTTAGCACTCGACATGGAGATGAGATTAGCGCGCTCGGCGCTAATTGGTAGGCTTGGGCCATGAAACCAAGCCGAATTATCGTCGCTCTCTCAAGCCTCACCCTTCTAATTTCTCTTACTGCCTGCACCACAGATGGCGGGGCTCCATCAGATGGACCAAAGGGTCAAGGCAATCAATCAACAGGAGGAAACTTGTCTAATCAATATGTAGAGGTAAGCGCTGAAGCTGGCGTAGCTCCCACAATTTCCTCACCTAGCGGTACTCCTCCAACAACTCTTGTTACAGAAGATGTAATTGTCGGCTCAGGAAAAGTTGCCGGCGCAGATTCAACTCTGACAGTTCATTACACCCTTATGGCTTGGTCAACAGGTGAAATCGTTGAATCTTCCTGGAGCGGGGAACCTGCGCAATTTCCATTAAGTGGAGTAATTCTTGGTTGGCAACAAGGAATTCCTGGAATGGCAGTTGGCGGAAGACGCCTTCTAGTTATCCCGCCAGATCTTGGTTATGGAGCAGCTGGCGGCGGACCAATTGCGCCAAATGAAACGCTGATCTTCGTTGTTGACTTAATTGATGTTGCTTAAGCCTCATCAACTAAATCGTTAGCTGACTTACTAGGCCTACGCTTTCTTCTAATTGGCGCATTCCCCTCTGCCAATTTTCTAGTAAAGAGCAAGAAGCCGGTGTGAGCATTCATGGAATGCATCGGTCTAACAGCTAAGCCTTCATGATGCCAAGACCTAAGAAGAGTTTCAAAACTCTCTGGCTCTGAGAAATCACCGCGGGCTTTTAGCGCCTCTGCTGTCTTTGAAAGCTGAGTAGTTGTTGCCACATAGCAACAGAGCACTCCTCCTGGAATCAAAGCTTGAAACGCGCTCTCTAAACAATCCCAAGGAGCGAGCATGTCAAAGATAACTCGATCGAATTGCCCTGAAAATTGCGCCTCTTCAACCCGGCCGTGAATCAGTTTCCAAGTATTAGGTAGCTCTCCAAAGTAATTCTTAACATTGCTCTTAGCATTTTCAAGAAATTCATCTCGTGCTTCGTAGGAAGTTAGTTGCCCGTTCTGGCCAATAGCTCTAAGAAGTGAGATTGATAAAGCGCCACTTCCGGCGCCAGCTTCCAAAACCTTTGCTCCAGGAAAAATATCGGCATATCCAACAATGACCGCTGAATCCTTTGGATAGATAATCGTTGCACCTCTTGGCATTGAGAGCAGATAGTCATTGAGAAGTGGGCGCATAGCCTGATACTGAGTTCCACTACTACTAAGAAGAGTTGTTCCTTCACTTACTCCGATGATGGAGTCATGATTAATCCAACCTTTATGAGAGTGCCATTGACCACCTTTTGAAAGATAGAAGGAATACATCTTTCCCTTGCTATCGGTCAATTGGACCCGGTCGCCCTCTTTAAACGGTCCTGAACCTATAACTTGCATTTACTCATCAATTCTTTACTAGTAGTGGTTGAAAGAGTTCAACTATCCCTGATAGCCCTAAATCAATCAAGTTTTCAACATGGCAGACTTTCTCATCCATTGGAAGCGGTCCTGAGTGAGTGACGCCCAACAAATAAGCTCCCGATGCAATTGCAGCAGTTGTGCCAGTTATTGAATCCTCGATTATCAAACAATCTTCGATAGGGACGCCGATTCTTACAGCAGCTAATTGATAACCCTGTGGATCCGGTTTAGATCTTTCAACATCATTATCTGAGATTGTGGTTTTGAAATAGTGCTTTCCAATACTTGCCAAAGCACCTTCCATAATCGCTCTATTAGATGCCGTAACAAGTGCCATTGGAATCTTTGCCTCATTCATCTGCTCAATCAAAGCTTTAGCACCTGGCGCGAAAGGAACTTTTTGCTTTAATCTTTCTACCATCGATTCAAGAAGGATCTTTGTAAGCGCATATTCGCCAAACTCTTCACGTCTATTTGCTGGTAATTTTGAGCGCATATAGGCATCTACACGTGCCATTGGTCCGCCTATGCAATAGAGCGCATCTTCCTGACTCCAAGTTGCTCCAAGAGATTCCATGATCCTTCGCTCTTCACCAATCCAAATCGGTTCGCTATCAATGAGAGTTCCATCCATATCCCATAAGACAGCTTTAAAAGGAAACTCGTTAATTAGCATTGAAATACTTTGCCTCTGGATGATGAACGATTATCGCCGAGGTGCTCTGCTCAGGATGTAGCTGAAATTCCTCGGATAGCTCAACGCCAATTCGCTCTGGCTCTAATAATTCACAGAGTTGAACCTGTGCGCCAAGATCTGGGCAAGCTGGATAACCAAAACTATATCTAGAGCCGCGATAGCCCTGATCTAAAATTTCGGAGAGCTCACTACTATCATCGTTAGCAAAACCAAGTTCAGATCTAATGCGTGCATGCCACTGTTCAGCGAGAGCTTCTGTTAGCTGAACGCTAAGCCCATGGAGTTCTAGATATTCTCGATATTCATTGGCCTCAAAGAGCTTTGCTGTTGCTTGGCTAACAGATTGCCCCATCGTGACAACATGGAAAGCAACAACATCAATCTGCCCTGATTCTTTGCTCTTGAAAAAATCGCTTAAACAGAGCCTTCTATCTCTCCTTTGACGTGGAAAAGTAAATCGGAGCCTCTCGCTATCTTTCTTCTCCCCTTCATGATGCAAGATAACTAAATCATTACCCTCGCTGTAGCAAGGAAAATATCCATAGACAACAGCTGCATTGATCCAGCCTTGAGAAACTGCATCATTTAGCAGAGAGCGAAGCCTTGGTCTTCCCTGATTTTCGACCATCTCTTCATATTTTCCGCGCTCTGACTTAAGACCCCATTGGCCAACGTAAAGTGCTCGCTCATCAAGCATTGAACTGTAATCAGCTAGAGAAATTCCTTTAACCACCCGAGAGCCAAAGAATGGCACTTTAGGAACTTGGTTATCAGATGCCACATCACTTCTGGTTGTATCAGTTGTAAGCGGCGCGTCAATTGATGTGACTCTAGTTCGTCGCTCTTTGAGAGGAGGAAGTGAAACTCCTTGTACACCTTTTTTAACTCCCATCATGGTGTCCATAAGTGAAAGGCCCTCAAAGGCATCTCTGGCATATCGAACCGTTCCTGGGAATGCCTCTGCCAAATCCTTCTCAACAAAGGTTCTAGTAAGAGCGGCTCCACCAAGAATTACTGGCCACTTATCTGCAAAACCTCGCTTATCAAGCTCTTCTAAATTCTCCTTCATTATTACCGTTGACTTAACTAAAAGGCCGCTCATGCCAATAACATCAACTGAAGACTCCTGAGCAGCATCGATTATCTGATTAATGGTCTGCTTAATTCCAATATTCACCACGCGATAGCCATTATTGGTCAAAATAATGTCTACGAGATTCTTTCCAATATCGTGAACATCGCCTTTTACGGTGGCAAGAAGAATAGATCCACGATCACTTGCATCACTCTTTTCCATGTGAGGCTCGAGCAAGGCAACCGCGCTCTTCATTACTTCAGCAGATTGAAGGACGAAGGGAAGCTGCATCTCGCCTCTTCCAAAGAGCTCTCCCACTTCCTTCATTCCTTCAAGGAGAAATTCATTAATAATGGCAAGTGGGGCTATGCCGCCAAGGCGCGCTTGATCAAGATCTGCTTCAAGTCCAGCTTTCTCGCCATCAATGATTCTTCTAACTAAACGTTGCTCTATCGGAAGAGCTGCAAGTTCAGCCGCTCTTGATTGACGAGTTGAGGTGACTTCAACGCCCGCAAAGAGCTCTAGAAGCTTTGATAGTGGGTCATAGACACAGTCATCACCTTCAAATTTTCGCCGGTCATATATGAGATCGAGCGCAACTTCTCTCTGTTCCTCAGGGATTCGAGAGATAGGAGAGATTTTTGATGGATGAACGATTGCGCTATCAAGACCTGCCTTAACAGCTTCGGCAAGAAATACTGAGTTTAAAACGATACGAGCGGCAGGATTTAGCCCGAATGAAACATTACTAATTCCAAGTGTGGTCTGAACCTGCGGGAACTCTTTCTTTAATTGCGCAATAGCATTAATAGTTTCAAGGCCATCTTTACGAGTCTCTTCTTGTCCTGTTGCAATTGGAAAAGTTAAACAATCGATGATGATATCGGAGGTTTTAATCCCCCATTTTTCATTGAGATCGTTAATCAAACGACGAGCAACTCGCAATTTCCATTCTGCACTTCGTGCTTGACCTTCCTCATCAATTGTTAGAGCGATAAGTGCTGCCCCATGTTCTTTCGCAATCGGCATGATTCTTGCAAATCTAGAGTCAGGGCCATCTCCATCTTCATAGTTGACCGAATTGATTACACATCGCCCGCCAAGTGATTCAAGACCAGCCTTAATTACTGCTGGCTCTGTTGAATCGAGAACAATTGGAAGCGTCGTTGCTGTCG
>CANNDP010000023.1 GCA_947503395.1 Actinomycetota bacterium | reverse complement strand
CCAAAGGTCTCGCCCTTGCAAGCCCAAGACTCTCCTTCAAAGATACGGCCATCATCTAGAACTAGATAAGCCGCCATTTACTTTGAGTTCCTTTCATAAACCAGCGCGCCATTATGGAATGTCTTAGTAATAACCCCCGGCAAGACCATGCCATCAAAGGGTGTGTTTTTGCTCTTAGAAGCAAGCTCTAGTCGCTCTACTTTCCATTTTGAATCAAGATCAACGAGTGTGAAATTAGCTCCTGCGCCCACCGAGATTGACCCATGGCCTTGGTAGCGCCCGATCTGCGCTGGAATCTTTGACATGCGATCTACTAATTGAGCAAGTGTTAGAAGCTTCGTCTCAATCATTGCCAAGTATGCAATTGAGAAAGCTGTCTCAAGACCAACCATTCCAAATGCTGCAGCGCTCCACTCGCAATCTTTTGATTCGTGAGGATGAGGCGCATGATCTGTGGCAACTATGTCAATCGTTCCATCTGCAAGTCCTTCACGGAGTGCTTGTACATCATCCTTAGTTCTTAGCGGGGGATTTACTTTATAGACCGGGTCATAACTCTCTGCTAAATCATCGGTTAAAAGAAGATGATGTGGGGTCACTTCAGCAGTGACTTTAATTCCGCGTTTTTTCGCAGTTCTAATAATCTCAACTCCACCTGCAGTTGTGACGTGACAGATATGGAGACGAGAATCAACATGCTCTGCAAGTAAGACATCTCGGGCAATGATTGCTTCTTCGGCAACGGCAGGCCAGCCTTTTAAACCAAGGCGCGCTGAGATCTCACCTTCATTCATCTGTGAATCTTGGGTAAGCCTAGGATCTTGTGCGTGCTGAGCAATAATTCCATCAAAGGTTTTTACATATTCAAGAGCTCTTCGCATCACCAGTGCGTCAGAGACGCAATGTCCGTCATCACTGAAGATTCGAACTGCCGCCTCCGATTGATTCATGGCAGATAGTTCTGCAAGCTGCGTTCCACCTTGACCAACAGTGACCGCTCCGATTGGATAAACATCACAAATTCCATGGTGTTTGCCTAAACGATAAACCTGTTCAACAACTCCAGCTGTATCAGCAACTGGCAGAGTGTTAGGCATTGCTGATATTGCTGTAAATCCTCCGGTTGCTGCAGACATTGAACCGGTCAAAACAGTTTCCGCATCTTCCCTACCTGGCTCTCGCAGGTGAGTGTGAAGATCCACAAAACCTGGCAAGATCGTTAAACCCTTAGCATCAATTTCTTTAGCGCTACTTGATAGGTCGCCTTCGTTGCCGAATACGCCATTGGAAATAAAGTAATTACCTACCTTTCCACTTGAATCTTTCGCTCCTTTTATCCGATAAGAATTCATAAACTCTCCCCGCTACTAGCAAGCTCTTTAAAGGTTGCTCCTCCGAGAAGGAGATAGAGAACTGCCATTCGAACGCTTACTCCATTAGCAACTTGCTCCACGATAACCGAGCGGTGCGAATCAGCAGATTCGGCTGAAATCTCAAGGCCTCTATTCATCGGACCTGGATGCATAACTATTGCTTTAGCTTTCATCTGCTTCATCCGATCTGAGGTAAGACCATATCCTCTGGCATATTCCCTCTCGGTGGGAAAATAAAGATCGTCCATTCGCTCCTTCTGAACTCGGAGCGCCATTACTACATCAAGAGATTTAATCTCATCATCAAGTGAATAGCTGACCCCTACTTGCCAATCAGAGACACCAACAGGAATTAGCGTTGGCGGAGCTATTAAGACCACCTCTGCACCAAGTTTCTTAAGAAGGAGAATATTACTTCTAGCAACTCTTGAATGGAGGATGTCTCCAATAATTCCCACTTTCACTCCTGATAAATCGCCTTGATTCGACTTTAGATGACGACGGATAGTGAATGCATCGAGAAGAGCTTGGGTTGGATGTTCATGTGTTCCATCGCCAGCATTAATTACCACTCCCTTCATCCACTCCTGCTTAGCTAACTGATGAGCAGCCCCTGATGCGCCATGGCGGATAACGACTGCATCGGCTCCCATTGCTTGAAGAGTAAGGGCAGTATCTTTAAGACTTTCGCCTTTGCTAACACTTGATCCCTTAGCGGCGAAGTTAATTACATCTGCTGATAGGCGCTTAGCTGCTGCTTCAAATGAAATTCTAGTTCTAGTTGAGTCTTCAAAGAAAAGGTTTACCACAGTTCTTCCTCGAAGAGTTGGAAATTTCTTTACCGCCCCTTCAGAGAGGCGGGCTAGTTCAGCCGCAGTATCTAGAATCTCTATTGCTTCATCTTTACTTAAATCTGATATTGATAGTAGATGTTTCATTGGGTTCTGCCTTCAATGATTACTTCATCAAGTGGGTCAATTTCACTTAAATGCACCCTGACCGATTCTTCCTTTGCTGTCGGAATATTCTTCCCCACAAAATCTGCCCTTATTGGTAGCTCTCTATGGCCACGATCGATAAGAACGGCGAGTTGGACGCTCTTTGGTCGACCCAGTTCATTTAAGGCATCAAGGGCAGCGCGAATCGTTCTACCTGAGTAGAAGACATCATCTATAAGGACAACATCTTTTCCATCAATGCTTCCACCTGGGATGCTCGTTGGAAGGAGAGTTCTTGGGGCTTTTAAACGTAGATCATCTCGATACATTGTTATATCGAGGGTGCCGCTTTCTAGTTCAGTTTTTTCAATTTCAGAGATAGCGCTTGCAATGCGCCTACTTAAATATGCTCCTCTGGTTGGAATACCAAGGAGAAGAAGATTTTCTGGTCCATGATTTTTTTCTAGAATTTCATGAGAAATGCGCCGTAGCGCGCGGGAGATTTCACCGCTATTTAAAATAACGCTCATTACTTCTCCTTCGCCGCCTCACAGGACGGATCGTTAAAGGTTGGCGAATACTAGCATGAGCCCGAAAAGCCCCTGAAATCTGTGGAAAAACCAGAGGGGCTCTCTTGCTATTGGCCTATTTTGACCCAATGACAACTCCGTTAGAGATATCAAGAAGACTTAGACAAATCAGAAAGCAGCAGAGCTTAACTCTCAAACAAGTAGAAATACGCTCAAGGGGTAAATGGAAAGCAGTTGTAATCGGCTCCTATGAGCGGGGTACCAGGTCGCTAAGTATTTCAAAGGCAAAATCCCTCTGCGAATTTTACGGAGTTCCCCTCTCTGCTCTCTTTCAAAGTGAGGGCATTCAGCAGGTGCCACCTTCCGAAGGTGCTCTGCGAATTGATCTAAGAAACTTAAGGGGCAAGATCCCACAAAATGATCCATTGATTGGCCACCTTCACAATCTTTTATCCTTTATTGCTAGGAGACGTGATGATTGGAATGGAGAAATCATGAGTATTAGATTGCAAGACAATGAAGTTCTAGGGCTTTTAGTTCAAAAGGAGCAAGGCGAGCTAAGAAAAGCTCTTGAAATAAGAGATCTGCTCTTTAAAGCACAAGGTCAGGCTTAATCTCCAAAACTTTGCTCAATACTCCGTTTATATACTTACTTGAATCCTCGGTGGAAAAGTTTGTTGCAAGCTCTAGAGCCTCGCTAATAGCCACTGCTTCTGGCACTGTTTTCGACCAAAGTAGCTCGAAGATAGAAAGACGTAGGATGTTTCTATCAAGAACTGGCATCCGGTCCATGTCCCAACCTTGAGCATAAGTTGCAATTAGCTCATCAATTTTCCGTTTATTTAACTCAATTCCATCAATTAACTCTTTTGTAAATTCTCTAGCCTCATACTCCATCTCAGTGACTCTCTTTAAGAGTAAATCAGCTGCGCTACTTTTTCTGATATCACTTTCATAGAGCAGATCTAGCGCGGCTTTTCTGGCCTTAGAGCGGCTGCTCACTTAATTTGCGCGCCCGAGATAATCACCGTTGCGGGTATCGACCAAGACAACTTCATCTTGCTTAATAAAGAGCGGAACTTGAATCGTGATTCCTGTTTCAAGCGTTGCCGGTTTAGAACCTGCAGATGAGCGATCTCCCTGTAAGCCTGGTTCTGTGTAGGTAATCTTCAATGGAACATTTGCTGGGAGTTCAACATAGAGCGGATTTCCTTCGTGCACTGCAACTATTGCCTCAGTGTTCTCAAGCATGTAATTGGCTGCATCTCCAACTGTCTCAGCAGAGATGGTCATTTGGTCATAGGTGCTGGAGTCCATGAAGACAAATCCGGCCTGATCTTTATAGAGAAATTGCATGTCTCGCTTTTCAAGAATTGCTACATCAACTTTAACGCCTGCATTAAAGGTCTTCTCAACTACTTTTCCTGAAAGAACATTCTTAAGCTTAGTTCGAACGAATGCTGGACCCTTACCTGGTTTAACGTGCTGAAATTCAACAACACTCCAGAGCTGACCCTCTATATCTAGGGTCATTCCATTCTTAAGATCATTAGTGGTAGCCATAGCGGCGAAGATTACCTTTTATATCTCTATTTAACTAATTTACTCAAGGCCGCAAAGGCCAGGCGATATGAATCAAGGCCAAAGCCAGCAATGCTGCCTTGGACAACTCCAGCAATTACCGAGGTGTGGCGAAACTCTTCTCGAGATAACGGATTGCTTAAGTGAACTTCAATGCAAGGTGCTTTAAGCATCACTACTGCGTCACGAATCGCATAAGAATAGTGCGTAAAAGCCGCAGGATTAAAGATTACTGGCGTTTTACTATCAGCAGCTGCATGGAGCCACCCGATCAACTCTGACTCATCATTACTCTGCTTTATTTCAACATCAAAATTAAACTCTTTAGCTCCTTGACGGCAGATTTGTTCAATATCAGAATAAGAGATATCTCCGTAATAGGACTTTTCACGAAGATCTAGTCGAGAAAGATTAGGTCCGTTGAGCACTATTACTTTTGTCATGCTCATCTACTCTCCAATACTTTCTAGGAAACTCTTCTCTAGCTGCTGATCTGTAATACCTTCAGCTCTTGTTGGCATTCCCAAAGCGCTCAAAGTAACAAAGCGAATTCTACCCCCACGCACCTTCTTGTCACTGCGCATAATCTCAAGCAGTTCTGGCCATGACTCTTTTGAGTATTTCGCATTAAGTCCTAGGGTATCTAGAACCTGATTCTGCCTATTGAGATCTTTGGCAGAAAGTCCAGAGAATTCAAACGATAGCTGAGCCGCAAATCGCAGTCCTAGGGCTATCGCTTCACCATGACGAAGAGAGTATTTTGAATGTTTCTCAATTGCATGGCCCAAAGTGTGGCCATAATTCAAAATCTCACGAAGGCTTGATTCTCTAAAGTCATCACTGACAACTTTTGCTTTAACTGCGATAGATCTATAGATGAGCTCGGTTAAATTCTTTTTCCAGTTTTCGTCTATTAAACCAAGTATCTCGGTATCATCAATAAAGCCACATTTAACAACTTCTGCCATTCCTGCCTTGAGATCACGCTCGGAAAGCGATTTGAGGAAATTCTGATCGATTAAAACAGCACTTGGTGAGTGAAAGGCCCCAATAAGATTCTTTCCTGCATCAAGATTTAACCCAGTCTTTCCTCCAATAGCTGCGTCTACCATTCCGGCCAGTGAAGTAGGGATGGCGATCCAATCAACACCGCGTAGATATGAAGCGGCAACAAAACCTGCTAAATCAGTGGTTGCTCCTCCCCCGACACCAACAATGAGGCCGTTTCTATCAAGTTTGGCAGCAGCGATTTTTTCAATTACTTGGTTAAAGGACTGAATACTCTTCTGCCCCTCTCCATCCTCCACCTCAATCATGAGATATTGCGAAGGAAGAGCTGCCCCGAAGCTGACTGAAATAGATTTAGGAGCAATAAGTACTACGTCTCGGTTTTGGGATAGTGATGCGAGATCTCTCCAAACATCCTCTGTGAAGCTAATCTCATAGCGCTTTTCCGAATTAACAGTTATTGGCTTCATAGCGCCAACTCTTTTACTATCTCTTCAACAACTTCAACAGGTTTCTTGTTATCAGTTGAAACTCTCGCCTTGGAAAGTGCCTCATAGGTCGAACGGCGCTTTTCCATCAAAGCAATCCACTGCTGCCTGGGATTTCCAAGAAGTAAAGGGCGATCTCGATTGAACCCAACTCTTGGTGCTGCGTTAGAGATTGAAACATCTAGAAAAACAACATTTGCCATTGGCAATAACCGCTTGGAAACTTCAATATCCATAACCGAGCCCCCGCCGAGTGCGATCACGCCATCTTGATTCTCAAGCAAATCCATTACCGCAGATCTCTCCATTTCCCTGAATGCTGGTTCTCCATCAGTTATGAAGATCTCAGAAATACTCTTTCCACTCTTCTCTTCCACTACTTTGTCGCTATCAAGAAAATTCAATGACAGTTTCTTGGCAAGAGCTTTTCCTACTGAGGTCTTTCCAGCACCTGGCGGTCCGATGAGAATAATCGATGGCACGCCTTACTTCACTCTCATAGAAGAAAGAAAGCTTTCTAGGTTTCTTTTGCTCTCACCAAGAGAGTCTCCGCCGAATTTTTCAAGCATCGCTTCAGCTAAAACCAGAGCCACCATCGCCTCAGCAACAATGCCCGCAGCTGGAACAGCACATACATCTGATCTTTGATTTATTGCTTTAGCTGCCTGGCCGTTTGAAATATCGATCGTATCTAAAGCCTTAGGAACTGTTGAAATAGGTTTCATTGCTGCGCGAACCCTTAAGACTTCTCCAGTACTCATTCCGCCCTCTGTGCCGCCGGATCTAGAAGTTCTTCGGCGAATAGTTCCTTTACTATCTCTCTCTATTTCATCATGGGCGCTACTGCCACGTTTTCTTGCAGTAGTAAATCCATCACCAAGTTCTACGCCCTTAATTGCTTGAATACCCATCAGAGCTCCCGCAAGACGAGAGTCAAGTCTTCTATCCCAGTGAACATGGGAACCAAGTCCTGGCGGTAGGCCATAAACCAAAACTTCTACTACCCCACCTAAAGTGTCGCCATTTTTATGAGCATCATTGATTTCTTCAACCATTTTGGCGCTAACATCTTTAAATGCAGAGCGGACTTCATCGCTATCTATGCTCTCGCGATCTTTTGGCTCAGGAAGCAAATAATCATCGGCGACACTAACTGCTCCAATTGATACAACATGACTAAATACCTCTATGCCGCCAACCTGCTTAAGAAATCTCCGTGCAACAGCGCCGAGTGCTACTCGAGCCGCTGTCTCCCTTGCTGAAGCTCGTTCCAAGACTGGTCTTGCATCATCAAAGTCGTATTTTTGAATACCAACTAAATCAGCATGTCCGGGCCTTGGTCTTGTGAGTGGAGCATTTCTTCCCAATGATTCAATCTCTGATTCATCTACAGGATCTGCGCTCATAACTTTTTCCCACTTGGGCCACTCTGAGTTTGCTATTTGAATCGCAATCGGGCCGCCTTGGGTTAAGCCATGACGGACTCCCCCAAGGATTGTCACTTTATCTGCCTCGAAGTTCTGTCTTGCCCCCCTGCCAAAACCAAGTCTGCGTCTACGAAGATCCTCGTCAATATCTGCAGTCGTGACTAAAACAGATGCGGGCATTCCCTCCAAGATTCCAACCAAAGCTGGTCCATGGGATTCTCCAGCTGTTAACCATCTCATTGCTCAATTATCGCAGATTAATCCGCAAATATGCGCCCTATTTTTCATGCGCGCTCAACGAGTGATTACATAGCAAAGGAGCCCGAAGAAGAGATAAGGAGCAAAAGCAACACGTATTTCCTTAAGCCGCTCCTGTTTTAGAATATAAGGAATTAATGAAATTGAGCAGGAAACCCAGCTGATGGTATTACACCAGATCAGTTCATATACGCCTCCATCAAAAGCGGAAACGTAACAACCGATCAGAAGGGAAAGTCGAATATCACCACGACCGATAGCCTGCGGCGATGACAAATTTAAGAGCAGATACAGGCATAAATTTATTGATGAGAGTAATAGTGCATGAAGTATTGAGTTATCAATCATTGGAATAAGAGTAAGTAAAGCCAAATGCGTAGTCCTTTTTGATATCAGATGACTTTGATAATCTCTCCAGGAAATTGCAAGACCGAAGAAGGTCAGATGTATGAAGAGCACACGAAAACTTTAATTCTAAAGCAAAAAGCTAAACAGCCTTATCCACAATCAGGGCTATCGCGCACTATCTAATTTGAGAAGCAGTTCGTTATAAAGCCAGGTTTTATCAAAGTCGATTCGAGTCATAAGAGATATCTGATAGACAGCCTGAGCCGCAAGTAATTGCAGACCTGAAACCAATAAGCCCTTAGCGTCCAATTGTTGCTTTGTTAGTCCTGGCGGCCATGGCGAATAAGTCGCGTCTAGAAGTATTTTTGGAGAACTAGATTCTTCAATAATCGATAGAACTTGGTCTGATGGAATGGTGTTGATAACTAAATCACTCTTCCAGGCTCGAGCACATTTCTCCCAATCGTAGATTTCAATTTGAGAACTCATAGCTGCTGCACTAAGCGAGGTATCTCTACTTGTATTTCTTCTATAGATCTCTATCTTCACATCTCGATCACTAAGTGATGCGATGGCTGCTCTTGCCGTTCCTCCTGCTCCAAGTATCGATACCGTTGAGAATGACAGGTCTTTGAGTAGGAATTCAAAGCCATCAACATCAGTTGAGGAAACTTTCCAGCTTTGCCCATCCTTGTAGATGGTATTTGCTGAATTGATCGCCTTTGCCCGGGCGTTGACTTGAAGAGCCGGTGTTGATAATTGAGCCAGTTCTTCTTTTAGAGGCATCGTTAGGGAAAAGCCCAACACTTCACTACTTGCCAGCTCCCTTACTAAAAATTCACTAAGTTGCCCACTTTTAACCTCTATGGCTTCATAAATTGCAGGGTATTCAAGGAGCGAATAGGCATGATTATGAATCAAAGGAGATAAGGAATGCGAAATGGGAGATCCGAGAACTGCAGCGCGTTTCATCATTCGAATAACCCGGCTTTGAAGTTTGTCTTATATTCACTCTTCCAACCAAGGAACTGGTCATAAGAATTAGTGAATCTAGTATCGAAAGGCTTTACTGTTACAAAGTAAAGCCAATTTCCTGCTTCAGGGTTTAAAGCTGCCTCAATTGCTGCCTTAGTTGGACTTCCAATCGGTCCGGGTGGCAAACCTGGATAGATAAATGTGTTGTAGCGATTCTTAACCTTTATATCGTTTAGTGATACCCGTATTTCCCCACGTCGACCCAAGGCATAGTGCACTGTTGAATCGAACTGCAATGGCATGCGCTTTTCCAATCGATTATAAATAACCCGAGAAACTTTACCAAAAACATCTGGCGTTCCCTCTGTTTGCACAAGAGATGCGATCACCATCACTTCAAAAGGTGTGAGCTCTCTTTCATTTTTCCAGTTGAAATCCTTGGTGGCAGAGCTAAACCGTTTTAGCATAGCCGAAACTATTTCATCTGCATCTACACTCTTGTTGAAAGAATACTGAGCAGGATAGAGGAAGCCCTCGATATTTTTAGTCTTAAAGATCGCAGGCGGAGAAAATACTCTGCTACTCTTTTCAAGTTCTGCTTTAGAAATTCCGAAATTGATAATGCTCTCTGATATCTCAGATAAACGCTGCCCATCTTTGACAACTATTAGATTTGGAATGCGAGATGGATCTAAGAGCTGCTCCAAAGCAGTTTTTGCAGGAATTAGAGTTTCCATTCGATGTTCGCCAGGTGCTATGCGCTGTGATCTAGGATCGGCAACCGCTACCCTAAAAAATGCGGTTGAAGACTTAACAACAGAGAGCCTTTCAAGCTTTTGGCCAATTTCAGATCCGCTTTCGCCGGACAAAATTTCGACAATAACTTCTTCGCCAGCAGATCCTGATTCAAAGTCAGGAGCGCTTTGAGGAGATGAATTAAGTTCACGGAGCGAGAGAGTGAAAAGCACGAGGAAGACCCCTGCAGTCGCTAACCGTAGTAGTGAACTACTCTCAAGTGATTGCTTTACAGAAGCTGCCCTAAACTTCATGGCCAGCAGCTTCCCCACTTAAGCGTTCAACTTCCAGAGCAAATTCCAAAATTTTCACAGCGGCCAATTGATCAATGCTATCCCTACTGCTTTTAAGACCAGCATTCTTTAACTCGCCGACAGCAGAGCTTGTCGTTAGTCGTTCATCTAGAAGTCGAACTTGAACTTCTTGCGGTAGATGCTGTTTAAGTAGACCCGCAAATACCCTCGCTTTCTCACTTGATTCGCTCTCTTTTCCGGAGAGATGAAGAGGAAGACCGATGTAGACCAACATCGCATTGCTCTCCTTAACAATATCCTTGATTGCAGAATAGACATTACTTGTTGATTCGCTATTGTCGAGAGTAACCACTGGGGATGCGATCAATCGAGAGTTATCAGATTTTGCAATCCCAATTCGCCTCTCACCGTAATCAATAGCAAGCCTCGCGCCTTGAATCATCACAAAAGCTAGATACTCGAGAGCGCGGCCTTGATGGCCTTTAAAGCTTCATCTATTTTGCCAAAATCACTTCCGCCACCTTGAGCAAAATCATCTTTTCCACCACCACCACCACCAAGAATTCCGGAGGCTATCTTTACCAAGGCTCCAGCTTTTGCACCTGCGCTACGAGCGCTTTCATCGGCTGCCACTACTAGCGTTACTTTTTCATCTCCGCTGCTAAGGAGTGCAACAACTGCGCCCTTGAGGCGATTTCTTAGATCTAGTGCAACTGTTCTTAAATCATCTCCTGACAGTCCTTTACCCATGTCAGCAGCAATAAATTTAAATTGACCGATATCTTCAGCGTTTTTTACTAGCACAGCTGATTCACTTAGGGCCTTGGCTGTTCTGATAGAGCCAATCTCTTTCTCGGCTTCTTTTAATCGCGCAAGAAGAGAGGAGATTCTCTCTGGTAGCTCTTCGGGACGTGTCGCCTTAATGATTTCAAGAAGAGAGTTAATCAAAATGTGTTCACGACTCAAGAAGGAGTAGGCATCGGCTCCAACTAAAGCCTCGACACGTCTTACCCCTGCTCCAATGGATGACTCTCCAAGAAGTTTTACTATTCCAAGCTCTCCACTTCTTGAAACATGGGTTCCGCCGCATAGTTCTTTAGCCCAATCGCCAACGCTAATTACCCGAACTCGCTCGCCATACTTTTCTCCAAAGAGCGCCATTGCGCCAATTTTCTTTGCCTCTGCTTGCGACATCTCTTCTGCGCTGACCAGCAAGTTCTCTAAAAGAAGGGAATTTACTCGAGCCTCAACATCGTTAAGGACTCCTTCTGAAACTGCGCCGCTAGATGGGAAATCAAAACGAAAACGACCAGGCGCATTCTCCGATCCAGCTTGAGTAGCAGTTTCTCCCAAAATTTCTCGAAATGCCTTATGAACCATATGAGTGGCGGTGTGAGCTCTTGATATCGCTTTGCGACGATCACTATCAATTTTTGCTAGAACAGACTCACCAATTTCCAATTGGCCAGAAAGTACTCGACCGCGATGGATAAATACACCTGGAATTGGCGTTTGAACATCTTCAACTTCAATGACAGAGCCATCACTTGTTGTGATCACTCCAGAATCGGCTAGCTGTCCGCCACCTTCTGCATAAAACGGTGTTCTATCAAGCACGATTTCGACATCATCACCAGCTGATGCACTCTTAACGCCTGCACCATCGAGGAGGAAGCCAACAATTTTTGCTTCGCTCTCTTGGCTCTCATAGCCGACAAATTCCAACTTTCCAGCGCTCTCAGCTATTTTGCGATACTCAGTGACATCGGTATGCCCACTCTTTTTTGATTTCGCATCTGCTTTAGCTCTCTCGCGTTGTTGCTTCATTAATCGCGTAAAGCCTTCGGCATCTATTCCTAAGCCCTCTTCATTTGCCATTTCAAGAGTTAAATCAAAAGGGAACCCATAGGTATCATGAAGTTGAAATACATCCTCTCCAGAGAGAACCTTTGCGCCACTTTTCTTCAAGGAAGCACTTCTCTGGTCAAAAATTAAAGTTCCGCTCTTTAGGGTCTGCAGGAAACTCTCTTCTTCAGCCTCTGCCACCTTCAAAATTCGACCGCTATCGCTCTGCAACTCTGGGTATTGCGGGCCCATCGCTTCAATAGAGGCTTTAACAAGTTCGCTCATATTGCGATCATCGGCGCCTAGCAACTTCATATTCCTAGTTGTGCGGCGCATCATTCTTCTCAAGACATAACCGCGACCTTCATTGCCTGGAGTAACTCCATCACCGATGAGCATTGTTGCCGTTCTTGCATGATCAGCAATTACACGAAGTGATACATCACTTGATGTGGCTTTGCCATATGAAACTCCGCTTAGATCACTGGCGCGATTAAGAATATGTTGAGTTGTATCTATCTCGTAGATATTTTCAACGCCCTGCAATAAAGCGGCAGTACGTTCAAGGCCTAAGCCAGTATCTATATTTTTGGCAGGAAGTTCGCCAAGAATTGGGAAACTCTCTTTTCCTCCACCCTCTCCTCTTATGTTTTGCATAAAAACCAGATTCCAGATCTCTAGATAGCGATCCTCATC
>CANNDP010000022.1 GCA_947503395.1 Actinomycetota bacterium | reverse complement strand
GTAGGCAACTTAGGGCAATCGGCGTCGGCCAATTATCCGAAGAAAACTTCTGCCTCTGCTAGTAGGGCTGGATCTACAGTCTTTAACTTCTCAGTAGCTGAGGCCAGTGGAACTCGCTTAATTGCCGTTCCATGAAGTGCCACCATTTTGCCCCAATCTCCTTCATGAGCCGCAGTTATGGCATGAAGGCCAAAGCGCGTTGCCAGAACTCGATCAAATGCTGTTGGCGTTCCCCCTCGTTGAATATGGCCAAGAATTGAGGTGCGCGCCTCTGCTCCGGTGCGCTTTTCAATCTCATTAGCTAGCCACTCACCAATTCCTGAAAGTTTGACATGGCCAAAAGCATCTTTGGTGGAATCTTTAGTAATTAAATCGCCATCTTTAGGAAGAGCTCCCTCTGCCACTACCAAAATAGGAGCATAAGATTGTTCAAATCTAGATTTCACATATGAGCAAACTTTGTCGATATCAAAGGGAACTTCAGGAATGAGAATGCATGAAGCTCCGCCGGCAAGTCCGGAATGCAGCGCAATCCAGCCCGCATGTCTTCCCATAACTTCCACAATAAGTGCGCGGTGATGTGACTCTGCAGTGGTGTGAAGACGATCAATTGCTTCAACTGCGATATTTACGGCAGTATCAAAACCAAATGTGTAATCAGTATTATTCAAATCATTATCGATGGTCTTAGGTACTCCAATAACTTTTACACCTAAGGCATCTAATTTTGTAGCGACCCCTAAAGTATCTTCTCCGCCAATTGCAATTAGAGCATCGACATTCATCTTGGCAAGATTTTCTTTGATGCGCTCTACGCCATTTTCAATCTTAAAAGGATTAGTGCGAGATGATCCAAGAATTGTTCCACCTCGTGGCAGAATTCCTCGAGTTGCCGCAATATTTAGCGGCATCGTAAGCCCCTCTAGCGGACCTTTCCAACCATCGCGAAAACCGATGAACTCATAGCCATATTCTTTTTCGCCCTTACGTACAACCGCTCTAATGACTGCATTAAGTCCGGGACAATCTCCGCCACCTGTAAGGACTCCGAAACGCATATGAATAACTCCGATTAGATAAATGGATTTGAATCAGCTCTGACTCAGGAGCAGATTCTAGCGCATTGCAAAATTAACAATGAAATTACCGCGTAACTACTACGCCTTTTCCAACTACAACTATTCCGCCAGGTGAAACTGTGAAGCGCTGGCGATCTCTCTCTAAATCAAATCCAATACTGGCCCCAGGTTCAACGATTACATTCTTATCCAAGATTGCGTTTTTAACCCGGGCTCCATCCCCTATTCGCACCGCTGGCATAAGCACTGAGCTCTCAACGACAGAGTCACGGCCAGCATAAACATCATAGGAGGCAACGGTTCTACGCAATTCACCACCAGAGATAATTGATCCCGCGCCAACAACTGAATCAAAGGCAATTCCTCGTTCTGAAAATTTTGCTGGCGGCAGCGATGGTGGATTGGTGAGAATTGGCCACTGTCGGTTATAGAGATTAAAAATAGGTAGCGGCGAAACTAAATCCATATGTGCATCAAAATAACTATCGATACTTCCTACATCACGCCAATAACCTTTGTCACGCTCAGTCTCACCTGGAACAACATTATTTGCAAAGTCATAAACTTTTGCAAGGCCCGCTCTTGTCATAGCCGGAATGATGTTCGCGCCTAAGTCATGACGAGAGTCAACATCTTCCGAGTCAAGTATCAGGGCCTCTTCCATTGCGTCGCGACGGAAGATGTAATTACCCATGGAAACCAAACATAAATCAGGATGACCTGGCATAGCTGGAGGATCTTTAGGTTTTTCATGAAACGCTTTTATAGTAACCCCATCAGCATCAAGTTCGATAACTCCAAATTCTGATGCCTCTGATCGCTTTACTCGAATTGCGGCAACTGTTACCCCAGCTCCGCTTTCCAAGTGACTTAGATACATTGCATTTGGATCCATGCGATAAACGTGATCTGCGCCAAAGACAATCACATGTTTTGGGTTCTCATCATGGATTAAATTGAAATTCTGCAAAATTGCATCAGCGCTTCCGGTATACCAACGAGGACCAAGTCTCTGCTGCGCTGGAACAGGAGTGATGTAATTTCCAAGTAGTGTCGACATTCTCCAAGTAGTAGTTATATGTCTATCAAGGGAATGAGATTTATACTGCGTAAGAACTGCAATCCTTAAAAAACCTGCATTGACAAGATTTGAGAGAACGAAATCAACTAAACGATAAGAGCCACCAAAAGGAACTGCCGGCTTTGCTCTATCAGCAGTTAATGGCATCAAACGCTTACCCTCGCCGCCAGCGAGCACTATTCCTAATGGGAGATCTAAGCGGGCCATATGTCTAACGATACTCTTGGCAGGTGAGCGGCGCTAAGGTGAAAGTAGCCATGATTACTCGTGAGTGGCCCCCTGAGATCTACGGTGGTGCCGGAGTTCATATTGCAAACCTAGTCTCTGCCTTAAATCAGAGCGGAGAGATCGAGAGTTTCGTTCATTGCTTCGGTGGAGCAAGAAGTGATGCCACCAACTACCAGCTAACCAAAGAGTTTTCTACGATAAATCCAGCGCTGCAAACCCTGTTACTTGATAGCGATATTGCCAAAAATCTAAAGGGTATGGATGTCGCGCACTCTCATACTTGGTATGCCAATCTAGCTGGTTACTTGGCGATGAAAATATTTGGAATTCCCCATGTCATTACCGCCCACTCTCTGGAACCACTACGTCCCTGGAAAGCTGAACAGCTAGGTGGCGGATATCAAATTTCATCCTGGGCAGAAAAGATTTCCTATGAGAGCGCATCTGCCATCATCGCAGTTAGCGATGGCATGAGAGCAGATGTTTTGAAGGCTTATCCTGAGATAAGTAGGGATAAAGTTATGACAATCAGAAATGGAATTGATACTAAAGCCTTTGCCCCTAATCCGAAATTAGAAGTATTAAAAAAGTATGGGATCAATTCACCCTATGCTTTATTTGTTGGAAGAATAACAAGACAGAAAGGCCTTGCACACTTACTCCGTGCTTGGCAACAAGTTCCTAAAGATTACTCTCTAGTCCTTGCTGCAGGATCTCCCGATGAGCCAGCAATCGGTGCTGAAGTTGAGCAACTCATTGCAGAGCTATCAAAGCAGCGTGGAAATATCATCTGGATAAAGCAGATGCTAGATCGTGATGAATTAACCGCCCTTCTTACCGGAGCTCAAGTATTTCTCTGTCCATCAATCTATGAACCGCTAGGAATTGTTAATTTAGAGGCGATGGCCTGTGAGACCGCAGTTGTGGCATCAAAAGTTGGTGGTATTCCTGAGGTTGTAGTTGATAATGAAACTGGATTATTGGTTGATTACTCACCTAATTCATCAGAATTTGAAGACGCTCTTGCATCTGCAATCAATAGATTAATGTCAGATAAATCACTATCTGTTAAATACGGTCAAGCAGGGCGAATCCGCGCAATTGAGCACTTCGGATGGGATAAGGTTGCCAAAGCCACCATCGAGTTATATCGGAGTCTAATAAAGTAAATGTCACGTAAAGGTTGGGCGCTCTTTGCCCTTGTTGGTTTGCTATGGGGAGTTCCCTACTTATTTATGAAAGTTGCAGTTGAAGAGCTTTCAACTCCAGTAATTGTTTTTGCTCGCCTTGCTATTGGAGCCCTTCTCTTGATTCCAGTAGCTCTATATGAAAAATCTATCCGGCCAGCTCTTAAGTATTGGCCATATATTTTGCTCTACTCAGTTCTTGAAATGGTAATTCCTTGGTATTTAATTACTACCGCGCAAAGAGATCTCTCATCGGGATTGGTGGCGCTCTTGGTTTCAACAGTTCCAATTTGGGCAACGCTCTTTGCTCATCACAGCGGTGATTCGACGGCAGCTCATCGCACCAGGATTTTTGGTATTGCTATGGGGTTGTTAGGCGTGGCATTACTTGTGGGTATTGAATCCTTAAACGACTTTGATAGCGCGATCGCAATTGCAATGGTATTGGTTGCATCTATCTCATATGCCTGGGCAGTAAATATGATTACTAGACGTGCTCCCCAAATCTCTGGGGTTGCAATTAATGGATTATCGATGCTTATTGCTCTTGTTTTCTTTGCTCCATTTGCGGCCTTTAACTTGCCAACTCAGAGTCCATCATTAGAAGCTATCAGCGCAACCGCTGCGCTTGGAATCTTCTCAACAGGTCTTGCTTTCTGGATTTTCTTTATGGTCTTAAAAGAAATTGGTCCGGCAAGGGCTTCTCTTGTGGTTTATCCAAATACTGCAGTTGCTGTCATTCTTGGAATCATAATTCTCAATGAAAAGTTGACGCTAGCTATTACTATTGGTCTTCCTTTGGTATTAATCGGTTCTTATTTTGCTAGCAAAAAGTCTGAAACCCCAGTAGTTACCGGGTAAATCCCAACTTAAGTAAAGCCTTAGAGTCGCTCTGCCAATTAGCCATAACTTTTACATGAAGACCAAGAAATACTCGAGCCTTTAACTTCTTTTCAATCTCACCTCTTGCCACAGTTCCTACTTGCTTCAGTCTCTCTCCCTTATGGCCAATGATTATCGCCTTCTGACTATCTCGTTCAACAATAATTGATGCATGAATATCAAAAAATGGAGTATCACCCTCCACTCGCTTATCACGCTCGGAGATCTCATCGATTATGACTGCAATTGAGTGGGGTACTTCTTCAAAAACATCTTCAATGGCTGCCTCTCTAATTAGATCAGCAATCTGAGTATTTAGCTCCTGATCAGAGCTCATATCAGCAGGATAAAAAGGTGGGGACTCTGGGGCATATTTTGCAAGCAGATCCATAAGCAATTGAACTTGATCATCAGTTTTCGCAGATAAAGGAACTACTTCATCCCATGTAAAGCCAGCATCCTCAGCTAACTTACTTGCAGCTATCAATTGCTCAGGCATTAGAGCTTTCTTGGCCATATCAATCATTGTTATTGCGCAAATCTTTTTAGCGCTTCGATGGCGCGCCATCTCTTTGGCGATAAATAAATCACCTGCTCCTATTGCCTCAACTGCAGGAATGCAGAGCACAATTGCATCAACAGATTCCATATTCTCATTAACTATTGAATTAAGAGCCCCTCCAAGAAGTGTTTTTGGCTTATGAACTCCAGGGGTATCAACTACTACTAATTGGAAGTCAGGACGGGTAACAATTCCTCGTATCGCGTTTCTCGTGGTATTTGGATGATGCGAGGTAATAACAATTTTCTCGCCAACTAAAGCATTTACAAGTGTTGATTTTCCAGTATTGGGCCTGCCAACAATTGCAACAAAGGCAGCTTTATGTGTCATCACCGCTAAGGGTACCCGTCTTTTGGCCACTGATTGGCAATATCAATTCAAGCGCATCTGGAACTGAAGTGACTATCTCGGCTAATCGCTCACCAATTAAGCGATGACAACCATCGCTAGTGGGCGAGGTAATTGGTCCCGGAACGGCCATGACAGGGCGCATTATCTCGGCAGCATCACGGGCAGTTCTAAGAGAGCCACTTCTAAATGCTGCTTCTATAACGATGGTTGCCTTTGAAAGAGCGGCAATTAATCTATTTCTAGTTAAAAATCTCTCCGCTCTTGCTCCAACACTTGGCATTACCTCAGAGATAAGTGCGCCATTTTCTTGTAATTCAGAGAAAAGTTTATTGTTTCCAGCTGGATAGTTAACTGATACTCCAGATGCAAGAACGGCAAATGTTGAACCCTCTGCAGCTAAGCAGCCACGATGAGCATGAGTGTCTATTCCATAGGCTCCCCCACTAATTACCGCCCAATTACGATCTGCAAAGCCGCTTGCAAATTCACTAGCAACTCTTGCTCCATAGAGCGTGGGCTTTCTTGTCCCAACGATGGAGATAGATTGTGCTGGCAAGTTGGCTCCTTTAATGATCAAGCCAATTGGTGGATTGCTCAAGTCATTTAGAGATATAGGCCAATGCTTTGAATTTGGAGTAATAAATCTCGCTTCCGCAATTTCAATCTCCTCCCAAAGCTTCTCAATAGAAGTATCTCGAAGTAGCTGCCGATACCCCTCAGATTCTCTACCTAACTTCTCATAAGGACCATGAATAATTCGCTCTACCAATTCAACTGCGCCGTAACGTTTTAACTCAACCGAGCAGCTAATGCTGCCTGGCTCGATAACGCTAAAAAGCTTTAAACGAGCCTGAATCTCTAAATCATCCTTTATCTGATTTTCAATAGCCATCATTGCTAGAGAATAAGAGTTTGGAGCCTCAAAACCTTTTGAATCATTAGTTAGATGTGAATAACCCTACTTGTTAATTAGAGCTTGAATGTTTGCATATGACTTTCTATGAATAGCAGTAACGCCTAATTCATTCAAAGACCTCTCATGGGTTCTTGTGACATAACCTTTATGGTCGGCAAAGTGATAGCCAGGATATTGGCGATCTAAATTAATCATAATTCGATCTCGATAGACCTTGGCAAGGATTGATGCTGCCGATATTGAAATTGCAACTTGATCTCCTTTCCAGATAGCTAGAGATTCAGAGCCAAGGCCCGATATTTCATAGCCATCAGTTAGGACATATTCTGGCTCAACTTCAAGAGCGTTGATGGCCCTGCGCATTCCCTCAAGGTTTGCCTTATGGAGACCAATAACATCGATTTCTGCTGCCGAGATTTCAATTATTGAATAATCATGAGCAAGATCAACTATTACTTCAAATAACTCTTCGCGCATTCCTGGCTTTAGCTCTTTCGAATCACGCACCTTAGCTAACTTCGCATCAGTTATATCTTTTAGTATCACTGCTGCTACCACTAGCGGCCCAGCACACGCTCCTCTGCCAGCCTCATCAACTCCTGCAATTTTAGTTAATCCTGATTGAAGAAGTTTTGATTCAATCATAAATTACTTAGAGCTTTTAACAGGAATCTTTGAGAGATCTTCGCCCTTTTCAAGTATTGCCAAATTAGAAAATGGCCAGATAATAAAGGTAGCCCGTCCTGTGACTTTATCTAGGGGAACCATTCCTTTATTGGGGTCATCGGTATGGAAGCGAGAATCTGCGCTAGCTCCGCGGTGATCTCCCATAACCCAGATAAATCCTTGCGGAACTTCTACTTCGAATTCTGAATCACTGGGCTTATCGCCTTCATATATATAGGGCTCATTAATACTCACGCCATTAACTTCAATTTTTCCATCTTTGCCGCAGCAACGAACTTTATCGCCGCCAACTCCGATAACTCTCTTGATTAAATATTGCTTAGAGGGATCTGGAAGAACCCCAACGAAAACTAGAGAGTCCTTTATTACTTTACGAAAACCCGATGTGTCATCATAATTTGGCGATAGCCAATTAGCTGGATCTCTAAAAACTACAACTTCGCCCCTTTTAATATCACTAAAGAGAGCCCCAAGCTTGTTTACTCCCACACGATCATTAACCTGAAGAGTGTTCTCCATAGAGCCAGAGGGGATATAAAAGAATTGAATGAAGAACGTTTTGACGATGATTGATAGAACTAGAGCCGAAATGATGAGAATAGGCAGCTCGCGAAGGCTACTGCCCTTCGCTTTAGGCGACATTACTCTGGGCTTTAAGACTTAGTTGGTTCAGTTTCAGTAGGAGTTGATTCCTCTGCTACTTGCGCGCTCTCTGGAGCAAGGTTCTCTTCAACAACAGCCTCTGGAGCAGCTACCTCAACAACCTCTGCAACTGGAGCAACTTCTGCAACTGGATTAGTTGATGAAGTTGAATACAAAACCTCTAGGTCATCTGCCCCACGACGCTCACGAATCTTGGCAGCTTTGCCACGAAGATCACGGAGATAGAAGAGTTTGGCGCGACGAACTTCGCCTTTTCTTACTACTTCAATCTTTTCAATGACAGGAGCATGAACTGGGAAAATTCTCTCAACACCAACGCCATAGGAGATTTTGCGAACTGTGAAAGTCTCGCGAACTCCTGATCCTTGACGAGCAATTACTAAGCCTTGGAAGATTTGAATACGGCTCTTGCTGCCTTCTATAACACGGACATGAACTTTTAACTCATCACCGGGACGGAAATTAGGTAGGTCCTTACGGAGAGAGGCGGCATCTAGCGCATCGAGCACGTTCATTATTTTGTCCTCACAATTAGTCTTTATTTATCCTTCAGGCCTTTTCCAAGGGATTGGCCTAACAACTCGCCGTATCTTGCCATACCTTGAGGCTAAGTGCTAAATCGCTAAAAATGAGGGCAGAAAGTGCGCTATCGCCCCTGGATTTGGGCGCTAAGGGCGGCATGAAGAAATGGGCCAGCGACAATTACCGAACTCCTTGAAGATCCATCTCTTGCCTTAGTAACAGAAAAAGTGGCCCCTGCTTCCTGGGCAATTAGTGATGCCGCAGCATAATCCCATTCATTAACTCCCTCTTCGAAGTAAGCATCAAGTGCGCCACTTCCTACATGGCAGATATCAACAGCGCACGCACCAAGTCTTCTTAAATCCCTTACTTTAGGAAGTAGTTCTTCAATTATCTTTGCTTGCACTTTTCGATTGTTGATGTCATATGCAAAGCCAGTGCCTAATAAAGCTCTATCAAGATTTACTGGATCATTGCACTTAATTGGTGAATTATTAAGAAAGGCTCCATTTGACTTTGATGCTTTCCAGAGTGAGTTTGTTGTAGGCGAATAGACCACACCTGCTATGTATTCTTCTTTGTTCTTTGCTGCGATACTGATGCACCAGCCAGGTAAGTTATAGAGATAATTTACAGTTCCATCAATAGGATCAATTACCCAAGTAATTCCAGATTCGCTCTCTTTATTTGCCCCTTCTTCTCCAATCAATCCATCCAAAGGCCTTTGAGCAAGAATTTGGCTCACAATCAAAGATTCACTCTGATGATCTTTCTGAGTCGCAAAATCGAGAGCACCACTTTTTTCATCTAATTCAAACTTACTTGGTCTATCTAAGAGTAATTCCCCAGCGCTTAAAGCAACTTTCTCAGCAAGGGCTAATAACTCAAGGTTTAACGACATATTCCCATCTAATCATAGTTTCTTCGATGCCAAGTAGACTTGCCTGCATGCTCACCTCCTACAAAAGATTATTTGCCGTGCCTGGAGGTTGGAACTTCTCTTTTGCAGGCTTCATTTTGCGCATGCCAATTTCAATGCTCTACATCGCAATTGTTCTCTTCGTTGTTGCCGAGACTGGCTCATATGCCCTAGCTGGCGCGTTATCAATGGTGGCATCACTGGTCTTATCGGTGGCCACACCGCTTTGGTCTAGGGTTGCAGACCAAATTGGTCAAAATAAAGTTTTATCCATAACAGCTCCAGTTCATCTAATTTTCCTTGGCCTCTTTGTATACCTCGTTAAGAGCGATGCTCCTACCTGGAGTTGGTTTACCGCAGCGATAATCTTTGAAGGTTTTGTTATTGGCTCAGGGCAGATGGTTAGAAGGCGCTGGATTCATGTAATTGGTGATGATCGAAAGCTGATTGACACCGCATATTCTTTTGAAGCACTTGTTGATGAAGTGATCTTTACTAGCGGCCCTGTTCTTGCTGCAATTACCGCGTCTTACTTCTTTCCAGAGGCCGCAATTTTTACTGCAATGGGATTTATCAGTGTGGGAACGCTGCTCTTTCTCTCGCAGCGAAAAACTCAGCCACCAGCCCATCCCCGCGAAGTCGGTGATGATCATTCATTGCTTATAAAAGATAGATTCATTCAAGCTCTATTTATTCCCATGATGGCAGTTGGAGCATTCTTTGGATCAACTGGCTTGGTACTTGTCGGGTATCTTGATGAATTTGGAATTCGTGAATATAGCGGTTTCTATATAGCTATCTGGTCCTTTAGCTCTGGAATCTCAGCATTTATAAGTGGGTCTTTGCATTGGAAGATTAATGAGGCACGAAGATTTGTTATCTCAGTTTTTGCTCTAGCCCTTCTAACCCTTCCAATTTATTTTGCTGCACAGATATTTACTGGAAACTTAACAATTTTGGCTATTGCACTATTTATCAATGGCCTAGCTATAGCGCCGCTACTAACAGCCGGATTAGCTGTTGCTGAGCGCTCCGTTAGTCCTAAGCGAACCACTGAAGTTTTGGCTTGGTCGATCTCTGCACTTAATCTTGGTGGGGCTATTCCTGCTGCAATTACTGGATACATCATTGACACATATGGCTCAACTGTCGCATTTATGGTGCCAGTTGCCTGTATGTTAATTGCTTTACTTTCGCTTCTACCATTTCTTAGCCTTTGGAAGGCAAAAGTAATTCAACTCTAAGGCTAATTTCCCGCAGATTTCACTAATCTTATGGCAATCTTTACCCATGACTGACTTGCGCTTTATTGCACGCTCTCAAGATGGCGAGCATCTAGAGCTAAGTGATGGCGATGGAAATAATTTCTCATTGAGAGTTAGTGACACTTTGCGTGCTGCCGTTAATGAGCGCCGCTTAGCAACAGTAGTTGAGAGCGCTCCACAATTTTCCATTAAAGAAATTCAAGCTCGCCTTAGGGCCGGAGAGAGCTTTGCTGAAGTTGCTCGCATTTCAGGACTTTCTATTGAAAAAGTTGAGCGTTATGCAAGTCCGATCTTGCAAGAGCGCGCTTGGATAATTGAATTGGCAGAGAAGGCCTCACCAAAAGGAACTTCTCTTCCCCTCTCAGAGTTAGTTATTCAACGTCTTGCTCCTCGGGGCGTAAATATGAATCAGATCTCTTGGAATACCTGGAGGCTAGATGATGGAAGTTGGCATCTAGTTCTCACCTATCCATCAAGAGATGGGCAATCAGAGGCAACTTGGAGCTTTGATGCAAATAAGCGAACACTCCACTCACGAGATGATGGCGCTAGATGGATTAATGGTGAAGAAGTTTCTCAAAAGAGTGCGCCGAAAAACGATCGACTTAGTGATCATGGAGTTCTCTTTCCCATGGAAGGTGAGTCTCCTCAGCCGCCTCGCTTAGTTGCTGTTAGAACTGATCCAAACCTTCTTGAGGAGACAAGTGGAATAAAAGAGATTGCTCCTGATGCTAAGAAAGATGGCGTAACCAAGCGGATTTCAATTCCATCTTGGGATGACATTATGTTTGGGCGAGGCAAGAAGAAAGATGAACAAGAGGAAGAGTAAGAGCTTTAAATATCAGCGCTTAGTAAAGGTATTGCAATCTCAGCTTGAGTCATTCCCCCATGATGTCCAACCATAGATAGTTGTAGCTCTTGCCTTTCACTCTCAACCATAATGAATTCTCCGTTGGCAATAGCAATTAAGTCGCCAATGCGCTCCATATTCTTATCTAATACTTCAGGGCCGAATAAATTCAATGCAATCGCCTCTTGGCGAGTGTAGAGAGTTACCTTTTCTTTAAAGAATTCCTGCCATTGTGATTTTGTCTCCTCAACGCTACCTGGCTTTAGATAGAGATAGCGCACCCTCGGCTCGCCCCCTAACAAGTCGACATTTTTAAGCAGGTCATTTTCTTTTCCTAAAACTACAAAATCATCCCGATTAATCATCCCGTGATCTGAGGTGACCCATAACCTGCTTCCTTTGGGTAGATTCTCAATAAGTTTCAAAATTAAATCTGCGCTCTTTGCCATGGCATAGTGAAACTTCTCAGAGCCTAAGCCCTCACGGTGCGAGGCATCATCTACATCATTTAAATATAGATAAGCAAAAGATCTAGTATTACTAAGGACGCTTTTTGCTTGATCAACCATCTCATCTACTTGATTAACTCCAAAGTAATCAGCGCCACGAAGTGCAGCTCTAGTGAAACCTGTTTCTTCATAACGCTTTGCTGCAATATGGGAGACCTTAACTCCTTGCTTTTTTGCTCGCTCAAACAAAGTTGCCTCTGATTGCCAGATGTAGGGATCTACTCGTTCATCCCACTTAAGCGCATTTAATAATCGCTCTGGAGTTCCGCTATTGGGAACTCTCATCGTGTAACCAACCATTCCATGAACGCCCACCGCACAACCGGTGCCAAGAGAGGTCAAACTGGCAGAAGTTGTGGATGGAAAAGTAGCTTGCAATTGGTTATGGTTTTTAACTTGTGAAAATATCGGTAGCTCTTTACCAACTATCTCTAGAGCATTGATTCCCATTCCATCTACAAGAAGTAAGCACTCTCTCTGACCTTCATTATTACTAATCCCTAAAGAATTAATGCAGTTAGATACCCCAAGTGTTGCAAATATCGATTGCGATAAATCTGAGAGCAGGTAGGCCACTACCCCATCTTTCCAGTAACCTAGACCTCTCATGATCAAATACTCAGCGGCAGTTGCTAGAGCCCTTAAAGATAAGAGCCCAGTTGTCGCTCTTGAATCGACAATCATCACTCATGGACTGCCCCGGCCTAAGAATCTTGAGGTGGCCCTAGAAGTTGAGCAAATCGTCACTGATGCTGGCGCAACGCCAGCAACTATTGCAATTATCGATGGACAGATTCATATCGGACTAGAGCCAGATCAATTAACGCAAATTGCAAATGATGAAAACATCTTAAAAGCTTCGATAAGAGATTTGGCAATCATTTCAACTCAGAAAAAGAGCGCCGCTACTACAGTTGCTGCAACATCTCATATCGCCAA
>CANNDP010000021.1 GCA_947503395.1 Actinomycetota bacterium | reverse complement strand
CCATGATCTTCCATAGCATGAGCCACAGTTGAGCGACCTGCCCCGCTCATTCCGGTTATAACTACTATCTCGCGTCCCATGTCTACATCATCCTAGGTGTGTCAAGAACGCTCAATTATTTCACCTGTTGAGGTATCAACGAAGTAGCCAGACGCTGAATTAGCAAGGCCAGCGAGAATGCTTTCAGCGCTCTTAGGTCCAATTCCTGGGAGAGCTGCTATCTCCTCAAGGCTTGCTTTGCTCAGAGCTGCAATAGATCCGAAGTGTTCCAATAAAACTGCCCTTCTAACCTCTCCCAGATTATCGATTTCATCAAGAAGTGATTCCAGCATTAATTTAGAGCGCTTTGAGCGGTGGAAAGTCACTGCAAATCTATGGGCTTCGTCGCGAATCCTCTGCACCAAATAGAGAGCCTCGCTATGTCGATCAAGAATTACTGGATAGCTCTGATCAGCAAACCAGATCTCTTCAAGTCTTTTAGCAAGTCCTACCAAGGCAATATCTGTAATTCCAAGTTCAGCAAAGGCTCTGGCAGCTGCGTTAACCTGTCCCTTGCCACCATCAACAATTACTAGCTGGGGCGGATAGGCAAACTTAGGCCGCGGTCCTCCACTTAACTCTATTTCTGATAGATCTAAATCCTTCTCTGCTAGATATCTCTTAAATCGTCTAGTAATAACATGATGCATCGCCCTTGTATCGTCAAACTTCTCTTTATCATCTATTCCAAAGCGGCGATACTCGCTTTTCTTGGCCTGTCCATCTTCGAATACGACCATTGATGCAACAACCGAGGTTCCTTGGATATTTGAAATGTCAAAGCATTCAATTCTTAATGGCAGCTCTTCCAAATTAAGTGCACTTGCTAAATCCTCTAGCGCTCGTCCGCTAACTCCAGCATCATTTGCTCGCTTACTTAAAAACTGAATTAAGGCTTGGTTAGCATTTCGCTTAACCATATCCAAGATCTCACTCTTCTCGCCACGCTCTGGCTTCTTAATAGTTACTTTATATCCAGCTCTCTCTGATAGATAATCTGCAAGAGCGCCTCCATCGATTTCCTGATTAACTAATATTTCCTTGCCAATTTCAAAATCTTGATAAACCCGATTAATACAAGCCTCAAGTAGTGAGGAATCCTCCGGCAGGTTTGCTAAATCAATCATCCAAGAGCGCGAGCTTATGACGCGTCCGGCTCTCACTCTAAAGATCGAGATTGCAGCGTGGGTAATATCTTGGTGAATTGCAATGAAGTCAGAGAATATGGAGTCGGATAGAGCGCTATCTGTTGATTCACTTGCCCGCTCTAGCGCCTCTAGTTGGTCTCGCAATTTTCCGGCTCTTTCAAACTCCTCTGCTCTTGCAGCCTCAGCCATCTGATCTCGCAGGGCTTGAGTAATATCTGCTGAACCATCAGAGATGAATTCGCCTAGGCGCTGTGCAAGTATTCGGTGATCACTTTCGGTAATTCGATCCACACATGGAGCGGCGCATTTTCCGATATCTCCTAGTAGGCAGGGACGCTTAGCTCGCTGAGCTCTTTCAAAGTTGCTATTTGAACATGATCTAACTGGAAAGAGCTTTAGGAGAACATCAAATGTTGAACGAAGGGCCCAGGCATGGGTGAAGGGGCCAAAGTAGGTGACACTTTTCTGTTTTGCTCTCCTAGTTATGAGTAGACGTGGATATTTCTCATCCATTGTCAGAGCTAGATATGGATAGCTCTTATCATCTTTAAATTGCACATTAAAGGCAGGGTTATCTTCTTTAATCCAGGTAAATTCCAATTGAAGCGCCTCGACCTCGCTTCTTACTAGCGTCCAATCAACTCTATTAGCGGAATGAATCATTCGATAAGTTTTCTCGCCAACATTTTTTTGAAAGTAGGAGTTAATCCGATTCTTTAGCGATCTCGCCTTTCCTACATAGATAACTTCATCTTTTTCATTAAAGAAGCGATAGACCCCAGGTTCATCGGGAACACTTTCTGGACGGTATGAAGCAGGATCTGCCATAGCTACTTCTTTAGTGTTTCGCGGAGGAACTTTCCGGTATAGCTGGCAGAAACCTTTGCAATTGCCTCTGGAACTCCTTCAGCAACGATGCTTCCTCCCCCAGATCCGCCCTCTGGTCCTAGGTCAATAATCCAATCTGCGCACTTAATGACATCCATATTATGTTCAATAACAACAACAGTATTTCCAGTATCAACAAGTCTTTGAAGCACGCCAAGAAGTTTCCTTACATCTTCAAAGTGAAGTCCAGTAGTTGGCTCATCAAGTACATATATTGTTCGCCCCGTTGATCTGCGTTGTAGCTCTGTTGAAAGCTTTACTCTCTGCGCCTCTCCTCCCGAAAGAGTTGGCGCGGATTGACCAAGTCGAACATAGCCAAGGCCCACATCACAGAGCGTCTTTAGATAGCGATGAATAGCAGGAATTGATTCAAAGAAATCTTGAGCCTTCTCAATCGGCATATCAAGAACTTCAGCAATTGTCTTGCCCTTGTAATGAACCTCTAAAGTCTCTCTGTTATATCTTGCCCCATGGCAGACTTCGCAGGGCACATAAACATCAGGTAAAAAGTTCATCTCGATTGTGATAGTTCCATCACCAGAGCAGTTCTCACATCTTCCACCTTTAACATTAAATGAGAAGCGCCCCTGTTGATAGCCACGCACTTTTGCTTCACTTGTTTCCGAAAATAGCGCACGAATCTTGTCAAAGACTCCAGTGTAGGTAGCAGGGTTTGAGCGCGGAGTTCTACCAATTGGTGATTGATCTACGTGAACGACTTTATCGAGTTGATCGATACCAGTAATACTTCTATGGCGACCAGGAACTATTCGAGCTCCATTTAACTTATTTGCAAGCACGGAATAGAGAATGTCGTTTACCAGGGTGGATTTTCCAGAGCCGCTGACTCCTGTAACAGCAACGAATACTCCAAGCGGGATAGTTACATCAACATTTCTTAAGTTATTCTCTTTCGCTTCCTTGATGGTCAGAACTCGCTTAGCGTTAATCGCTCGTCGCTTCTTAGGAATATCAATCTTTGATCGACCGGAAATATAGGCGCCAGTGATTGACTTCTTTGAATCAATCAGAGCTTGGTAATCCCCTGATACAACTATCTCTCCGCCATGCTCTCCCGCACCTGGACCAATATCAACGATCCAATCTGCAGTTCTAATCGTCTCTTCATCGTGTTCAACGACAATTAAGGTATTTCCTAGGTCTCTAAGATGTGTCAGAGTCTCTATCAGGCGCTTATTATCTCTCTGATGAAGACCGATACTTGGTTCATCTAGAACATAGAGAACTCCAACTAAACCTGAACCAATCTGAGTTGCAAGGCGAATTCGCTGCGCCTCACCTCCAGAGAGCGTCGCTGCAGGTCTTGCAAGAGTCAAGTATTCGAGTCCAACGTCAAGTAAAAACCCAAGTCGAGCATGTACTTCCTTCATTACGCGCTCAGCGATTTTCGCCTCACGCGATGCAAGTTTTAAACCCTTTAAAAACTTCGCACAATCCTCAATTGAAAGCTCGCATATCTCTGCAATGTTTTTGCTACCTAAGGTAACGGCCAATACCTCTGGCTTTAGACGAGAACCCTTACAGGCAGGACATGGGACTTGGCGCATATAGGCTTCAAATCTCTCTCTGCTGTAATCGCTATCAGTCTCTGAGTGCCTGCGATGAACAAAAGGAATGACTCCTTCAAATCCGGTGGAGTAATTTCTTACTCGGCCATAGCGATTCTTGTACTTAACATGAACTTCATATTCATAGCCATTTAAAATTGCATCTTTAGCTTTAACAGAGAGTTTGCTCCAGGGGGTATTTAGGGAGAACTTAACATCAGCAGCTAGAGCCTCCAAGAGATTTATAAAGTAGTCAGAAGACTGCCCACCTGACCAAGGAGCAATTGCGCCATCATTTATTGAAATTGAATCATCTGGAATCACTAGCCCTTCATCAACTTCAAGTTTTGAACCTATGCCAGTGCACTCAGCGCAGGCCCCAAATGGTGAATTAAAGGAAAACGATCTTGGCTCCATCTCCTGGAATGAAAGTCCACAATCATGGCAAGCTAAGAGCTCACTATAAGTTCGCTCTTTATCTGCGCCTTTTGCATCAACAAAATCTAGAGTAACAAGACCATTGGCTAGCTTTAAAGCTGTCTCAATTGAATCAGTTAGACGCTGCCTTCCCTCTGGCTTTGCAGTCAAACGATCAATTACTACTTCAATCGTGTGTTTCTCTTGTTTCTTTAGTTTTGGAGCCTCAGTTAAGGCAACTGTAGTTCCATCAACTCTGACTCTTGAATATCCCTGAGCAATGAAATCTTTGAAAAGATCTACGAACTCTCCCTTTCGCGCCCTAATAACTGGTGCTAACACTTGAAACTTAGTCTCTGCCGGAAGCTCGAGGATTTGATCGACAATATTTTGCGGAGTCTGCTTTGCAATCTCTTTTCCACATTTTGGGCAATGTGGCTTTCCTGCTCTGGCGAAGAGAAGACGAAGATAGTCGTAGACCTCAGTAATAGTTCCAACTGTCGATCTTGGATTTCGATTAGTTGATTTTTGATCAATAGATACAGCTGGAGATAGCCCCTCAATGAAGTCAACATCTGGCTTATCCATCTGTCCTAGAAATTGGCGCGCATAGGCAGAAAGGGACTCGACATAGCGCCTCTGACCTTCAGCAAATATTGTGTCAAAGGCAAGTGATGATTTACCAGATCCAGATAGCCCGGTAAAAACAATCATGGCATTTCTTGGAAGATCAAGGGAGACATTCTTTAGATTATGTTCTCTTGCACCACGGACTATTAAACGATCTGCGCTCATCACATGCCTCCTTCCTGCATCCCTCGAAGCTCCCTCTTTAATTCTTTTATCTCGTCTCGCAGACGAGCTGCAAGTTCAAATTGCAGTTCAGATGCAGCATTTCTCATCTGCTCGGTTAGAGAATCAATTAGTCCCAATAGCTCAGCAAGCGGTAAGGCTACGAGTGATTTGGCATGCACGCCAACTGGAGTCTGACTCATCCCGCGCTTCTTATTTCCAGCCAGCAAAGCGTTGGTGTCATCGCTCTCTTCGGCGATTAAATCGGTGATATCTGCAATCTTCTTGCGAAGCGGCTGAGGATCAAGCCCTGCTGCAAGGTTATAGGACACCTGCTTAGCTCTTCTTCGATTGGTTTCATCAATTGCTCTAGTCATGGAATCAGTGATCTTGTCGGCATACATATGAACTTCGCCTGAAACATTTCGGGCAGCACGTCCAATAGTTTGAATTAGCGAGCGAGTTGAGCGCAGGAATCCCTCTTTATCGGCATCGAGAATTGCAACAAGTGATACTTCAGGAAGATCTAGACCTTCGCGTAGCAAGTTGATTCCGATTAGAACATCGTATTCACCAAGCCTTAATTCTCTAAGCAGTTCCACTCTTCTTAAAGTATCAACCTCTGAGTGCAAATATCGAACCCGGATTCCGGCATCTGTAAAGAAATCAGTTAAATCCTCTGCCATCTTCTTGGTCAGAGTTGTAACTAAGACCCGCTCATTCTTATCAGCTCTTATCTTAATTTCTGACATTAGATCATCGATTTGATTCTTTATTGGTTTTAGAACGATCTTGGGATCAACAAGTCCTGTTGGTCTAATGACCTGCTCAACAAATACTCCCCCTGTTTTCTCCATCTCATAGGGGCCAGGAGTTGCTGAGAGATAAACCTTCTGTGGGGTGCGCTCTAGAAATTCTGCGAACTTTAAAGGACGGTTATCAAGAGCGCTTGGCAGGCGAAAGCCATGCTCCACAAGCGTTCTTTTTCTTGATGCATCGCCTTCATACATCGCCCCAATTTGTGGGACAGTGATATGAGATTCATCAATGACGCATAGGAAGTCCTCTGGAAAGTAATCAAGTAGACAGTTAGGGGCAGAGCCTGGCTCTCGAAAATCTATATGCCTTGAGTAATTCTCAATTCCAGAACAGAAGCCAAGCTGCAGCATCATTTCAATATCAAATGTGGTTCGCATTCTAAGCCGCTGGGCCTCAAGTAGCTTATTAGCCTTCTCTAACTCTTTAAGGCGAACATCTAGCTCTGCTTCAATATTGGCAATGGCTCGCTTCATCGTCTCAGGTCCTGCTGAGTAATGAGTAGCTGGAAATATGAATACTTCTTTAACATCACTGACAATTTCACCAGTTAGTGGATGTAGAGTTGTTAAGCGTTCAATTTCATCGCCAAAGAATTCAATTCTGGTAGCGAGCTCTTCATAGACTGGAATTATTTCAACGGTATCACCACGAACTCTGAAAGTTCCCCTCTCAAAGGCCATATCGTTTCGCTTGTACTGGATATCAACAAAACGTCTAAGTAAAACGTTTCTATCGATTTTATCTCCCACAGCTAGAGTGATCATTCGATCGATATATTCCTGCGGGGTACCAAGGCCGTATATGCATGAGACCGAGGCAACAACTATTACATCGCGCCTGGTTAAAAGTGAGTATGTGGCCGAGTAACGAAGACGCTCAACTTCAGAATTAACTGAGGAGTCTTTCTCTATGAAGGTATCAGTCTGCGGGACATAGGCCTCGGGTTGGTAATAGTCATAATAAGAGACAAAGTATTCAATAGCATTGTTTGGCATCAGCTCTTTAAACTCATTTGCAAGTTGAGCTGCAAGAGTTTTATTTGGCGCAAGAACTAGGGTTGGACGCTGAACTGCCTCAATTAGCCAGGCAGTGGTTGCAGACTTTCCAGTTCCAGTAGCTCCGAGTAAGACCACATCGCTCTCACCGCTATTAATTCTGCGAGTCAGCTCTGCAATGGCATCTGGTTGATCTCCAGCTGGCTTAAAATCACTGATGACTTCAAAGGCCCGATTAGCTCTAGGCGTTGATGTAACTGCCCGCGCCATATTACAAACCTTGCTTCTGAGCTCTAGGCAGGAGCTCGCTTGCCATCAACTCCTCCACCGCCCGAGTTAACTCATCGATGCTGCCATTATTTCTAATGATGTAATTAGCGATCTTCTCCCGCTCCGAATCACTGACTTGAGCTGCCATTCTCTGGGTGATCTCGTAATCCTTTAAACCCCGCAAACGTAACCGCTCACGTCTTATTTCCTCATCTGCTGAGACTGTTACAACATAGTCAAATCTCTTAGCGCCATCACTTTCAACAAGTAAGGGAATCTGATTAATTAAAATGGCCCCACTCGGCAGCTTTCTTGCTAGCTTCTCAGCAGCTTCTCGAACTAGCGGATGAATAATTGATTCTAATTTCTTTCGTAAATCGCTTTCATTAAAGACTACTGCTGCCAATTTTGAACGATCAATCTGTCCTTCACTTAAAATTGAGTCGCCAAAGGCGGTAACAACTTCCTCATATCCCGGGCTTCCTCGTTCAATGACTTCACGGGCTAATTGATCAGAATCGATAACTAAGGCGCCAAGTTCTTCCAGAATCTCACCAACCAGGCTCTTACCTGATCCGATACCGCCAGTTAACGCAACTCTTAACACTGCTTCAGCCTACCTAGAAAAATAAAACTGGGCCCTTCAAAGAAGGACCCAGTGATTTAAAACGGGGCAGAGTTACTCTGCTTCTGGGGTAGCAACTGAGGCAGCTGCAGCATCGGCTGCTTGAGCCTCTGCCTTCTGCTTCTTATGAGCCAAGAATCTAGTTTGAGCTTCAGCATATTGCCTCTCCCACTCTTGGCGCTGTGTTTCATATCCTGGCTGCCACTCCTGGGTTGAAGCATCAAAGCCTTCAGGATAAATAAAGTTTCCATTTTCATCATAGCGAGCTGGCATTCCATATTGAGTTGGATCAAAAGCTTCAACTGCAACATCTTGTCCCTCATTTGCTTGCTTAAGAGAAAGTGAGATGCGGCGGCGCTCTAGATCAATATCGATAATTTTTACAAACAAAGAGTCTCCAACTTGAACTACCTGCTCCGGAATTTCAACATGGCGCTCTGCTAGCTCTGAGATGTGAACTAAACCTTCGATTCCATCAAATACCTTTATAAAGGCGCCGAATGGAACTAATTTAGTAACCTCACCTGGCACTACCTGATTAATAGTGTGGGTGCGAGCAAATGCCTGCCAAGGATCTTCCTGAGTTGCTTTGAGAGAAAGTGAAACTCTCTCACGCTCAAAATCAACTTCCAGAACTTCAACAGTAACCTCATCGCCAACGGCAACAACTTCACCTGGATGATCGATATGTTTCCAAGAGAGCTCAGAGACGTGGACAAGGCCATCTACTCCGCCAAGGTCTACGAATGCACCAAAGTTAACTATCGATGAAACTACACCTTCGCGCACTTGACCCTTGATCAACTGATTAAGGAAAGTTGTGCGAGATTCAGATTGGCTCTGCTCTAAAAATGCTCTACGGGATAGCACCACGTTGTTACGGTTCTTATCAAGTTCAATAATGCGGGCTTCAATTTCTTTTCCAATATATGGCGAGAGATCTCTAACCCGGCGCATCTCAACAAGCGATGCTGGAAGAAAGCCTCTTAGGCCAATATCAACAATTAAGCCACCCTTAACAACTTCAATGACTGTACCAGTGACAACTTCGTCGCGCTCTTTCTTGCCTTCAATATCGCTCCAGGCTTTTTCATACTGTGCGCGCTTCTTAGAAAGTATTAAGCGACCTTCTTTATCTTCCTTCTGCAGAACTAGGGCTTCAACGCGATCTCCAACTTTTACCAATTCACTTGGATCAAGGTCATGGCGGATCGAGAGCTCTCTAGCTGGAATTACGCCTTCAGTTTTATAACCAATATCAAGTAGGACTTCGTCGCGATCTACCTGGACTATTACGCCAGAGACTAGATCTCCATCATTAAAATTCTTTATTGTGCCTTCGATTGCGGCGAGAAAATCTTCTGCATTTCCAACATCGTTTACTGTTATTTGAGTTGACAAGGTACTCCGTGGGGAATTTTTCTAGTAGGGCACGCACAAAGTCCGACTCCATCTACTTGTAGATTTTCTACTAGCAAAGGGGCGCTTCCTACTACGTCCGAGGATGCACAGGAACCTTAAGCGAGGGCGTAAATCTACTTTCTAATGCGCTTATCGGTCAATTTGAGGCTAATGGGCTGCTAAATCCCAACTCTTTCCAAAGCCGATATTGACATCGAGCGGAGCCTTTAGCTCAAAAGCGCTTCCCATCTGCTTTCTTACCAATTCTTCCATGACCTCATGCTCTCCCTTGGCGATTTCAAAGATCAATTCATCATGGACCTGAAGTAATAGCCTTGATGATAAATTTTTACTCTTCATGGCTTTTTCAACATTTAGCATTGCAACTTTAATTATGTCTGCAGCAGATCCCTGGATTGGAGCATTAAGAGCCATCCGCTCTGCCATTTCACGTCTGCCACGATTTTCATGGTTTAGATCAGGTAGATAGCGCCTTCTGCCCAGAATCGTTTCGGTATAGCCTTTTTCACGAGCAATTTTTACAACTTCTTTCAAATAATCTTGAATACCTCCAAATCGTTCAAAATATTTGCTCATCAAAATACTTGCATCAGTTGGTGAAATATCTAATTGCTGGGCAAGTCCATAAGAGGAAAGACCGTAGGCAAGTCCATAGGACATTGCCTTAATCTGCCTTCTCATATCTGCATCAACTTTTGATACTGGAACATCAAATACTTGTGCGCCAACTGTTGAATGCAAGTCCTCCCCGGTTCTAAATGCTTCAAGTAGTCCCTTGTCATCAGACAAGTGGGCCATAATGCGCATCTCAATCTGGCTGTAATCAGCAGTTAATAGATCAACAAATGGATCTTGGGCGATAAAGCAGTTTCTAATTCTTCTCCCCTCATCACTTCTAATCGGAATATTTTGCAAATTTGGCTCTGTTGATGAAAGTCGTCCTGTTGCCGTTGTGGTCTGCTGAAACGTGGTGTGAATTCTGCTATTAGCTTTAGTTGAATTAAGTAGTCCATCAACAGTTGTTCTAAGCTTTCCAACTTCGCGAATTCGCAGAAGAGCTGCCAAAACTGGATGCTTAGTTGTTGAATAAAGCCACTCTAAAGATTCGGCATCGGTACTAAAGCCTGTTTTAATCCTCTTTGTTTTCGGAAGCTTTAACTCTTCAAATAAAACCACCTGCAATTGCTTCGGGGAGGCAGCGTTAAATTCGTGTCCAACCGACTTGTATGCAAGAGATGTCGCCTCTGCCTCTTCTTTCTCAAAGACGCTCAATAAAGACTTCATCTCCGCTTTATCAATTGCGATGCCAGTTGCCTCCATTTCGGCCAACACATGCATCGTGGGCATCTCTATCTGGTTATATAAATCAAGGCAGTTCATTGCTTCTAGTTCTTTTGAAAGCGTTGCCCAGAGTTCACCTAGGTGGGAAGCGATACTTGGATCCCAATCTGAGGAGAAAAGGTCTGTAGGTGTGTTTTCGCTTTCAACACCAAGATACTTCTGCAGAAGGTCAGCTAGTGCAATATCTCTTGAACCAGCATTGAGTAAATAGGCAGCAACTTCAGTATCAACAGCTACTGTTCTTAAGCGCTTTGAGGAGATAGCTTTCTTTGCGCCATGAAAGATAAATCCTTTAAAGCTGGTTATCAAATCTGATACCTCACTAAGCGGTGCAACCAATACTAACTCTGGCGCAATCGAAATTGCTGCTTGGTTCTCTGAAAGTAGTAGGCCCACAAGGCCGGTGCTAGAGCTAAGTGCTTTTTCAAATTCATTTTTCTTTACATCGCGAACGCTCGCCTTTTTTGCAACAACTTCTTTTACCTGCCCTCCTTTAGCAAAGGGAGCAACCCTTGCTTTGAGAGCTTTAATTTCTAGTTTTTCAAATAATTGATTCACTTTTAATATTTCAACACCACTCCATGCAAGATCTGTTAATTCAGGCGATAGCGGTAAGTCGTCTCTAAGTTGAGTCAATTCACGATTGGTTATTACTGCAGGAAGCGCTGTCCTTAAGGCCTCCCCTGCTTTGCCTGGAACGGTATCTACCTTGGCAATCAACTCTGAAAGGGAGCCAAATTCTTGAATCCATTTAGTTGCTGTCTTCTCTCCAACTCCAGGTATTGATGGCAAGTTATCACTTGGATCACCGCGGAGGGCAGCAAAGTCAGGATATTGCTTTGGCGTTAGCCCATACTTTTCTAAAACTGCACTAGGCGTCATTCTGGCAAGCTCAGTCACGCCTTTTTTTGGATATAGAACAGTTACTTGATCACTGACTAATTGAAATGAATCACGATCGCCAGAGCAGATGTATATCTCTGCCTCATCTCTAAAATGCTTTACAAAAGTTGCGATTACATCATCGGCTTCATAGTCCTCAAGTTCAAAGTGTGGAATGGCAAAGGCATCTAAGAGCTCATTAATGTAGGAGACCTGAGAGCGAAACTCCTCAGGAGTGGCCGCTCTATTTGCTTTATATTCCGGAAACTTTTCAGATCTAAAGGTCTTGCGAGATACATCAAAGGCAGTTGCAATATGAGTTGGTTTCTCATCTCTGATTAAGTTAATCAGCATGGAGGCAAAACCATAGATTGCATTTGTGGGCTGACCGCTCGAGGTTGAAAAGTTCTCAACTGGCAGGGCATAGAAAGCTCTAAAGGCCATTGAATGGCCATCGAGTATGAGCAACTTCTTCTTCATCGCGCTTAATCTTAGGCATTGCCACATACAATTGCCCACATGACAGACTTCAATGAGATATTAAATGATCGTGGCCGCGGGGCCCTTGATAAGAAGATGGAAATTGAAATCACCGAAGCTAGCCCGCAGCGCCTAGTTGGCAGAATGCCGGTAGAAGGAAATACTCAACCTTTTGGCCTTCTTCATGGTGGAGCAAATGTTGTTCTAGCTGAAAGCTTAGGTTCAGTTGGAACCCATCTACATGCAGGGCCCTCTAGAAGAATTGTTGGAATTGAGATAAGTGCAAGCCATCACAAGAGCGCAACAGAGGGTTATGTAACAGCAGTTGCAACAGCGGTGACCCTTGGAAAAACTCTCTGCACTTATAACGTAGAGATTACAAACGATAAAGGCGAAAAAACCTGCACTGCAAGAATTACCTGCCTTATCCTTGCTCAGCGCTAGTTAATCTAGTTCGCCCGCTCCAGTTCCAAGATAAGCAGATTTAACATGAGGATCGTTTAATAGATCCTTACCCTTTGCTTCCTTGGTTATATTTCCAACTTCTAATACATAAGCTCGGTCTGAGCGCTGTAGCGCTTGCTGAGCATTTTGCTCGACTAGAAGAATTGTTACTCCAATTTTATTAATCTGGGTAATAATGCGGAAAATATTGGCAATCATCTGTGGGGCAAGACCCATTGAAGGCTCATCAAGAAGGAGCACTTTTGGCTTGGCCATGAGCGCTCGCCCAATCGCAAGCATCTGTTGCTCGCCGCCTGAGAGAGTTCCTCCTGCTTGAGTGGCACGCTCTTTTAACCGTGGAAATAACTCATAAACTGTTGCAAGATCCTCTGCAACCTCAGACTTCTTCATCTTAAGGTGGTACTTACCAAGTTCTAGATTTTCAAGAACTGTCATCCCAGGAAATATTCCACGACCCTCTGGAGCTTGAGAAATGCCAAGTGAAACTCTTTGGTGGGCCTTATATTTCAAAATGTCTTCACCATCGTAGGTGATTGTGCCTGACGTCGGATTTAGTAGCCCTGAAATGGTCTTAAGGAGTGTAGTTTTTCCAGCGCCGTTGGCTCCAATGAGGGAGACAATTTCACCTTGGTTTACAACAAGTGAAATGCCCTTAACTGCCTCGATTTTTCCATAGGCAACACGAAGATCTTTAATTTCAAGACGCATCTTCAGGTACTCCT
>CANNDP010000020.1 GCA_947503395.1 Actinomycetota bacterium | reverse complement strand
ATGAGAGCAGGAGCAGCTGGAGTTCTAGTTGGTTTTGGCGGGGGAGCAGCTCATACCACTCGCCAAGTTCTAGGTATTTCTGTACCCATGGCAACAGCTGTTGCAGATGTTGCTGCTGCAAGACGAGAGTATTTAGATGAATCTGGCGGGCGATATGTTCATGTAATTGCTGATGGCTCAGTTGGAAAGAGCGGTGATATTGCAAAGGCAATTGCCTGCGGCGCAGATGCAGTGATGCTGGGCTCTCCTCTAGCTAGGGCAGAGTCAGCTCCTGGTAGAGGTTGGCATTGGGGGCCAGAGGCACATCACAGCGAACTTCCTCGTGGCACAAGAGTTTATGTTGGAAGCACTGGAACTTTGGAAGAAATTTTGCTTGGACCATCCCATTCTGCTGATGGCAGTATGAATCTATTTGGCGCACTACGCAGGGCGATGGCAACTTCTGGCTACTCTGACTTGAAAGAGTTTCAGAGAGTTGAAATAGTTCTAAATAGAGCATAAAGAAGGCGAGCTAGTGCAGAGCAATAATCATGTCTTAGTAATTGATTTTGGCGCGCAATATGCCCAATTAATTGCTCGCCGGGTTCGCCAAGCCGGGGTTTACAGCGAGATCATTTCTCATAAGAGCTCACTTGAGGAGATACTTGCAAGAAATCCCAGAGCGATAATTCTCTCTGGTGGGCCATCATCGGTTTATGTCGATGATGCGCCTCTAATTGATCGGGCTTTATTTGAGCAGAATATTCCAATCTTTGGTATCTGTTATGGCTTTCAAGTCATGGCGCAATTACTTGGGGGCGAGGTAGCAAAGACGGGTTTGAGTGAATATGGCAGAACTAAATTTAATTGCGATACTTCAGCAAAGTTATTTTCAGGTCTTGATTCATCATTTAATGTCTGGATGAGCCACGGCGATAGCGTTACTAAGGCTCCAGAAGGCTTCCAAGCAATAGGAAGCAGCGCTTCAACTTCGGTTGCTGCTTTTGAAAGTAGCGATGGAAAGTTAGCTGGAGTGCAATTTCATCCAGAGGTTCTCCATAGCGAAAATGGCCAGGAAATTCTACGTAAATGGTTAATTGATATTGTTAAATGTAAGCCAACTTGGACCTCTGAAAATATTGTAGAAAATGAGATCATTAATATTAAATCTCAAGTTGCAGATAAACGAGTGATTTGCGGCCTCTCTGGCGGAGTTGATTCAGCCGTTGCTGCAGCTCTTGTGCAAAAGGCGATTGGAAAGCAGTTAACCTGTGTTTTTGTTGACCATGGCCTTCTTAGGCAGGGTGAAGCTGAACAAGTGGAAAAAGACTTTGTGGCAGCAACTGGAGTTGAACTTATGGTTGTTGATGCAAAACAGAGGTTTCTAGAGGCTCTAAAGGGTGTAAAAGATCCTGAGGAAAAAAGAAAAATAATTGGCAGAGAATTTATCCGCGTTTTTGAAGATGCTGCTAAAAAATTATCAGCAGATAGCAAAATAGAGTTTCTCGTTCAAGGAACGCTATATCCAGATGTTGTGGAATCAGGCGGCGGAAGCGGCACTGCGAATATTAAGTCTCACCATAATGTGGGCGGCCTTCCAGATGATTTAGATTTCAAATTGATTGAGCCACTTCGCACTCTCTTTAAAGATGAAGTTCGCCAAGTTGGACTCTCTCTGGGCTTGCCAGATGAGATTATCTGGCGCCAACCATTCCCAGGTCCAGGCCTAGCTATTCGTATTGTCGGTGAAGTTACTGAAGAAAGACTTAGAATTTTGCGCCAGGCCGATTTAATCGCCAGAGAAGAATTACACTTAGCAGGTCTAGATCAAATGATCTGGCAATCTCCAGTGGTATTACTTGCTGAGGTACGCAGCGTAGGAGTTCAAGGAGATGGCAGAAGTTATGGCCATCCCATAGTCCTTCGCCCGGTATCAAGTGAGGATGCGATGACGGCAGATTGGTCGCGAGTGCCTTATGAAGTACTCGCCAAAATCTCAAATCGCATTACCAATGAAGTTAGTGAAGTTAATCGAGTAGTTCTTGATATAACTTCTAAGCCGCCAGGAACTATTGAGTGGGAGTAGGAAGAGTGAGAAGTAAGCGCAAAGTAACTGTTATCGCTCTGCTCTCCGCTTTGCTTTTAATTCCAATTGCTCCGGTGAGCGCTGATAGTAGAGAAATACAGGTAGCTGCTCCTGAGAAGAAAGTTAAGTGCAGAGTAAGTAAGGCATCAGCGCAATCCCCAATGCGAGTTCCTGCTCCAGAAAATCTCATGAAACGAGCGCCAAAATATTTAAAGCTTCAGACTAATTGTGGAACCATTGTTATCGAAACCTTTGCAAAAGCTGCTCCAGTAACTATTACTGTTATGTCTCAGCTAGCTAAAAGTGGTTATTTCGATAAAACACTCTGTCATCGCTTGACCACAGAGGGCATATTCGTTCTCCAGTGTGGTGATCCAACGGCAACTGGTTCGGGTGGACCAACATTTAGATATCGTGATGAGAATCTGCCATTGGCCTCTGAAAATAATTATCCTGAAGGCAGCGTAGCTATGGCCAATTCAGGACCAAATACCAACGGCTCTCAGTTCTTTCTGGTCTTTAAGGACACCACGCTTGGGCCTAATTACACCCTCTGGGGGAAGATAGTTTCAGGACTTGAAATTGTTAAATACATTGCTCAAGGTGGCGTTAAAGATGGAGGAGTGGATGGAGCTCCACTTCGAACAATTGGGATTGAAAGAGCTATAACTAGTAATTCTTAATCAGTACTTACAACCTTAAATATCTCAGCAACTCTTCCCGGTGCCAATCCATTTGCCTCAGCATTTCTCTCTCCCCACTGCCTAACCATCGATTCAAGCTCAGGGTTATGAGCAGTCTGGCTGACATGAGCCTTTAGCGCTGCAATCTTTTTACCAATTGTTTCGGTGATATCGATGAAGTGATTTGGGGTGGGCGAGCCGGTGATAAAGACCTCTCTTACTCGCCATGGCTCAACTCCTCCTTCTTTTAACTCTGGGAAGGCATAGGGATTTCTGGCATCGGGATAGATTGCTTGAATCGCGCTCTCACCTGCTGCAAGATGATCTGGATGACTTGAATAGATACGTTCCCAATTTCGCTCAGGTGATTGGACCACCATTCGATCTGGTTTTGCAATACGAATAGCTTTAACAATATCTCGACGAAGTTCGATAGTTGGAATTAGTGAACCATCTCGGTAATTTAGAAAAGTTATCTCACTAACGCCAAGGGCAGCCCCTGCCGCTCTCTGCTCTCGCTGTCTAACCTTTGCCATTTCTTCAACGGGGACATCAGATTCTTCTCCGCCTTGATCGCCATTTGTGATGATGCAGTAAGAGACTTGGATTCCAGACTCTCGCCACTTAGCGATACTTCCTCCTGCGCCAAAATCGCAATCATCAGGATGAGCCATAACGACCAGAATGCGCTTGATTTCTTCATCTGCAATTGGAGTCACTCGCCTATCCTAGACTTACCACTATGGCAGCGCTTAATGAAGATAAATTGTTAGCAGGGCTAAACCCGCAGCAAGCAGCAGCTGTCACCCACTCTGGAACTCCACTACTTGTTGTTGCAGGAGCAGGCTCTGGAAAGACCCGGGTATTAACTAGTCGCATCGCCTATTTAATGGCAGCAAGGGGCGTTGATCCGCACGAGATATTGGCTATTACCTTTACCAATAAAGCAGCTGGTGAGATGAAAGAACGCGTTGCGCAATTGGTTGGAAATCGCGCCAAAATAATCTGGGTTTCAACATTTCACTCAGCATCGGTAAGAATCCTTCGCCAGGAAGCTGGAAGGCTGGGATATAAATCTACGTTTTCTATTTATGATCAAGCAGATTCGCTGCGCTTAATTACTCTAGTGATGAGAGATTTAAATCTAGATCCCAAGCGATATAACCCTAGGGGAGTTGCATCGGTAATTTCTGGGGCAAAGAATGATTTATTGGGCCCGAGTGATTATCGAAATGCCACCCAAAATAGCTTTGAAGAGGTTGTTGCTGAGATCTATGCGATTTATCAGGCCAGGTTAACTAGTGCTAATGCGATGGACTTTGATGACCTAATTATGAAAACTGTTGATTTACTTCAGAAGTTTCCCGAGGCTAGATCTCGTTATCGCCACCGCTTTAAGCATATTTTAGTTGATGAGTATCAAGATACTAATCATGCTCAATACATCTTAATTCGAGAGCTAGTTGGAAGTGATAGGGAGGGAATTCCTGCAGCTGAGCTCTGCGTAGTTGGCGATGCTGACCAATCTATCTATGGCTTTAGAGGGGCAACAATTAGAAACATCATGGCATTTGAAGAGGATTATCCTGATGCTCAAACAATTTTGCTAGAACAAAACTATCGCTCAACTCAGAATATTTTAAGCGCTGCTAATGCTGTTATCTCACTTAATGAGGCTCGCAAAGAGAAGAACCTCTGGTCTGATGCAGGAAGTGGAGCAAAGCTTGTGGGCTTTGTTGGCGAGAATGAACATCATGAAGCGGAATACATAAGAGATGAGCTCTTTAGATTAGAGAGAGAAGGTCTTTCAAACTTTGGTCAGAGCGCTATTTTTTATAGAACTAACGCCCAGTCACGCGTATTTGAAGAGGTATTCATGCGCGCCACTATTCCTTACAAAGTTGTAGGCGGAGTGCGCTTTTATGAACGCAAGGAAGTAAAGGATTTACTTGCATATCTTCGAGTATTGGTAAACCCTGATGATGAGGTAAGCATGCGAAGAATCATCAATACTCCCAAGCGCGGCCTTGGCGATAGGGCCCTTGAATCTATCGATGATTATGCAAAGACTGAAGGTATTACTTTCTGGCAAGGCTTAAATAGAGCGAGTGCTGCTGGCCTTGGAGCAAAGGCATCATCTGCTGTCGCTGAATTTGTTGCGATGATTGCAGCACTTCAAGTATTAGTTGAAGCAAATCGACCACCAGCAATCATTGCGGCTGCAGTTCTTGAGCAATCAGGGTTGTTAGATGAGCTCCGTGATAGCCATGATCCACAAGATGAGGTAAGAATTGAAAACCTTGAGGAGTTAGTAGCAGTTGCTGAGGAGTATCAAGAGCGAGAAGTTGATGAAGGTCAAGAGATCTCACTTGCTGGATTTTTAGAAGATGTTGCACTTGTTGCAGATGCAGATGAGATACCAGAGGGTGAAGATCATGGCGGTGTTGTAACTCTTATGACGCTACACACCGCTAAAGGCTTGGAATTTCCAACTGTATTTCTCACTGGAATGGAGGAAGGGATTTTTCCTCACTCAAGAACGCTAGGTGAGAAGAAGGAGTTAGAGGAGGAGAGAAGGCTGGCATACGTTGGTCTAACAAGAGCTAGAGAGAGGCTCTATCTCTCAAGAGCGGAATATCGCTCATCTTGGGGAGCGCCGAATTACAACCCTCCTTCAAGATTTTTAGATGAAATTCCTGATGCCTTGATTGATTGGAATAAGAGTGAGAGTGGATATATCTCATCTCCTATGACGAGACGAAAATATGCACCAAATGCGCTACCAAAAGCAGCGATTAAGTCAAACACCTTGCAACTTAATATCGGTGATCGAGTAAGCCATGACACATTTGGGCTCGGCACTGTGATTGCGCTCTCAGGTGAGGCAGAGAAAGCAGAGGCCACAATCAATTTTGGTAGCTATGGAGATAAGCGATTGTTGCTCCGATATGCCCCAGTAGATAAGTTATGACCCGTGGATCTCTTTGAATATCAAGCCCGTGATCTATTTGAGGCCAACTCAATCCCAGTTTTAAAAGCAAAAGTTGCCACAACTGCTGCCCAAGCAAGAGATGCAGCGCAGGAAATAGGCGGGAAAGTAGTGGTTAAGGCTCAAGTAAAAGTTGGTGGGCGCGGCAAAGCTGGCGGCGTAAAGCTTGCTGAAAATGGCGAAGATGCTTATGTAAAGGCAGAAGCAATTCTTGGCATGGATATCAAGGGCCACATCGTAAAAAAAGTAATGATTGCTGCCGCTGCTCCAATCGAGAGTGAGTATTACCTAGCAATTCTTCTAGATCGCTCTAACCGCTCCTTTTTAGTGATGGCATCGGTTGCAGGCGGTATGGATATTGAAGAAGTTGCACATAAAACTCCAGAGAAATTGGCAAAAGTTCATATTGATCCCAATGAGGGAATTAGCCAAGAAAAAGCCTTAGAGATAGTGCGGCAAGGTGGATTTGGTAGCGATGTTGAAAACCAAGTTGCTGATGTATTAGTAACCCTTTGGAAGACTTTTCAAAGCTCCGATGCCACTTTGGTTGAGGTTAATCCTTTAGTCAAAACTGTTGATGGCAGAGTGATTGCCCTTGATGGAAAGGTCACACTTGATGACAATGCAGCTTTCCGTCATCCTGAATTTGAAGCCCTCATTGATCATGAAGCAGCCGATCCACTTGAAGCACTGGCAAAAGAGCGCGATCTAAATTATGTGAAGCTCCAAGGCGAGGTTGGGGTTATTGGAAATGGCGCAGGACTTGTCATGAGCACTCTTGATGTCGTGGCATACGCAGGCGAGAAGTTTGGCGGGGTTAAACCAGCGAATTTCCTTGATATTGGCGGGGGAGCATCAGCTCAAGTTATGGCAGATGGGCTCTCAATCATTCTTGGAGACAAAGATGTTAAATCAGTTTTTGTAAATGTTTTTGGCGGTATTACCTCATGTGACGCAGTAGCTAATGGAATTATTCAAGCCCTTGAAATGCTAGGCGATAAAGCAAGTAAGCCAATTGTAGTTCGACTCGATGGCAATAATGTTATTGAAGGAAGAGCAATTCTAAATAAGGCTAATCATCCTTTGATTCAGCAGGTTGATAGCATGGATGGAGCAGCTGCAAGGGCTGCAGAGTTGGCAGCTAAATAATGGCGATTTTTCTAACTGAGAAAACAAAAGTCATTGTTCAGGGAATTACTGGCTCTGAAGGAAGTAAGCACACCAGAAGAATGATTTTAAGTGGAACCAACATTGTTGGTGGCGTAACTCCTGGTAAGGGTGGGCAGGTAGTTGAGATTGAAGGAAAATCTCTTCCAGTATTTAATTCAGTAAAAGAGGCAATTGCTGCAACTGGCGCTGATGCCTCGGTAATTTTTGTGCCGCCAAAGTTTGCCAAGAGCGCGGTAATTGATGCAATAGATGCTCACCTGCCTCTAATTGTGGTCATCACTGAAGGAATACCAGTTCATGACACGGCAAGTTTTTATGCTCATAGCCTCAAGGTTGGCAAGTCACGAATCATCGGCCCTAATTGCCCAGGATTAATCAGCCCAGGTAAATCTAATATTGGAATTACGCCAGCTGATATCACAGGCCCTGGAAGTATTGGCCTGGTTTCCAAGTCAGGAACTCTCACTTATCAGATGATGTATGAACTACGAGACATTGGTTTTACAACTGCTGTTGGAATTGGTGGAGATCCAATTGTTGGCACAACACATATAGATTGCTTAAGAGCTTTTCAAGATGATCCAGAGACTAAGGCAATTGTGATGATTGGTGAGATTGGCGGGGATGCTGAGGAGAGAGCGGCAGCATTTATAAAAGAGTATGTGACAAAGCCAGTGGTTGGATATGTTGCAGGCTTCACCGCACCTGAAGGAAAAACTATGGGTCATGCTGGAGCCATCGTCTCTGGCTCTTCGGGAACAGCAGAGGCAAAGAAAGTGGCGCTAGAGGCAGCTGGGGTTAAAGTTGGAAAGACACCAAGTCAGACTGCAGAACTGCTCCGAGCAATCCTTAAAGGATAAGCAAGAATAAAGAGATGTTGCCACTGCTGAAAATTGCTTTCGGCCAAGGCATTAGAGGCATAACTTTAATTCTTCTTCCGCTGGCCTTTATCTCACTTATTACCTGGGCAACAGCTGGCAGTTCTACTGGAAATACTGCAGATCCAATGCGCGCTGCAATCTGGTTTTTTCTTATTGCCCATCACATTCCTCTGGATCTATCACTTTCAAATGAAACTATCTCTGGTCGCTTAACTTTCTTTCCAATCGGAGCTTTGATAATTCCATTTCTTGTGATTAAAAATTCCTTGCTCCGAATGAGCGAAAGGCTTGGCACAAATAGATCAAGTGATAAGAGAGCTCAAATATTGGCCCTTTCCTTTGCTTATAGTCTTTTAGGAACTCTGCTTTCACTTGCCTCGCTTGGAAGCACAGTAAAGGCGCCCTTCTATATGGTCTTTCCAATTCTTTTTATTGTTTCAGCAATTTCAGGATTTATTGCAAGCAATCTTCTTCCTGATCACGGTATTCAATTTCCCTGGCAGCGCGCTCTTAAATTAGCAACACTTCTTTTATTGGCTCTAATTGGATTTGCTGGATTAGTTTTTAGCTTCTCGCTCATCTGGCACTTTGATACCGTACTTGACTTAACAAGAGTTATTGAGCCTGGTCTCTTTGGTGGGTTGGCATTCTTATTTATTCAAATTCTTTACTTGCCAAACTTCTTTATCTCAACTCTTAGCTACATTGCTGGAAGTGGAGTAGTAATAGGCAATGGAACTTGGTTAAATCCTTTTGTTCACCGCCTTGATGAAATTCCAGCAATCTCACTACTTGGTGGATTACCGGTGGGTGCCCAGCCGTTATTTATATTACTGGCATCATTTATTGTTGGACTAGGAATTGTCCTGGGCAAATATGGAGTGAGTAAATATCAAGACCAGGTTGAGCTACGTAGATTTTTTCTGTCCCTTCTTGGCTTTGTTGCTGGGCTAACTTTGTTTATTGCTCGGGCATCAAGTGGCGAGCTCTTGTCGCCAAATCTTGAATCAGTGGGCCCCCATTGGTATTTAATGCCCCTAGCTCTGAGCCTTGAAATTGGCCTAGGAGTGGCAATATTTCTATATACGCCAGTAGTTATTTCGAAGGTGCGCAACTTTAGGGCTGCGAAATAGCGCTACTTCTTTCGAACTAGAATAGGCCTATGGCCCAAGCAAAAGTATTAGATGGCGTTGCAGCGGCCAAAGCTATTAGGCAAGAGGTTGCTCAGAAAGTAGCAAAGCTAAAAAATAGGCCTGGTTTAGCAACAGTATTAGTTGGAGAAGATCCTGGTTCACGCTCCTATGTAGATGGAAAACATAGAGATTGCAGCCAAGTAGGTATTAACTCAATACGAATTGAGCTGCCACAAACTGTTAGCCAAGCAGAGTTATTAAACGAAATAGATAATCTAAATAGCTCTAGAGATTGCTCTGGTTTCATTGTTCAACTTCCACTTCCAGCTCATATTGATACAAATAAAGTTTTAAGTGCGATTGATCCAGATAAAGATGCTGATGGACTTCACCCAATAAACCTAGGCAAGTTAGTTCTTTCTCAAGGCGGGATAATTCCTTGCACACCCAAAGCCATTGTTGAACTTCTTAATCGAAATGAAATTTCTCTAAGCGGTCAAGAGGTAGTAATTATTGGTCGAGGCACAACTGTTGGAAGACCGTTAAGTCTTTTGCTTTCGAGCAAAGGTATCGATGCCACCGTAACAATTGTTCATAGCAAGAGTAGTGATATCAAGTCTCACACTAAGCGAGCCGATGTTGTTATTGCTGCACTTGGAAAGGCGCACTTTCTTACCGCAGATATGGTTAAAGAAGGCGTTGTTGCAATTGATGTGGGAATTACTAGAACTTCAGAAGGTTTAGTGGGAGATATTGATCCTGATGTGATGAAAGTTGCGAGCGCATTTGCTCCAATGCCAGGTGGGGTAGGGCCAATGACAAGGGCGATGTTATTGTCTAATCTATTAGCGCTACATAAGGATTAAAGCCAAGGTGAATATCAAGCAAATTTCCTATGCCCTGGCTCTCTCTGGGGTATTAACTGGAGCGCTGCTTTCAGTGCGTATCGGAGCGCTAATTATTGCCGCTGGCTTCGTTCTCTTTCTAAGCCCGGATATCAGATCAATGCGCCCAATTGCGAAAGTGATTCCTATCGCACTGGTTATCGCGCTAATTGCCATCGCATTGGCGCTTCCTAGAGGATAGAAGGTAGGTTTCGCGCCATGAGTAGATCTGGAAAAGTAACGGTAGTCGGAGCTGGTTTCTATGGTTCAACCACAGCGCTACGTCTTGCTGAATATGACATCTTTGAAAGCGTCGTTTTAACAGATATTTTGGATGGAAAACCCGAAGGTCTTGCCCTTGATATTAATCAATCACGATCCATTGAAGGCTTTGAAAGCAGAGTTATTGGAGCAACAACTACTGCTGACGGCAAAGGATATGAAGCAACTGCAGGATCTGATGTAGTAATTATTACTGCAGGACTTCCTAGAAAACCTGGAATGTCTCGAATGGATCTAATTGGTGTTAATGCAGGAATCGTTCGAGGAGTTGCAGAAAATATTGCTAAGCACTCACCAAATGCCGTCGTCATTGTTGTTTCTAATCCACTAGATGAGATGACAGCTCTTGCGCAAATTGCTACTAAGTTTCCTTATCAAAGAGTTATGGGGCAAGCAGGAATGCTTGATACTGCTCGCTTTACTCACTTTGTGGCAGAAAAACTCAATGTGCCAGTTGCATCGGTAAAGACTTTAACTCTAGGAAGCCATGGAGAGACTATGGTTCCAATTCCATCTCGCTGCACAGTAGATGGCGCTGCGCTATCTACAAAGTTAAGCGATGCTGAAATTCAAGAGCTAGTGACACGGACTAGAAATGGCGGGGCAGAAGTTGTCGCCCTCTTAAAGACGGGCTCTGCTTACTACGCGCCATCAGCTGCAGCTGCTCGTATGGCAAAGGCAGTTATCCAGGATTCAGGTGAGGTAATGCCAGTATGCGCTTGGGTTGATGGCCAGTACTCAATTACTGGGGTTTATCTAGGAGTTGAAGCCCAAATCGGTAGAGCTGGAATTACTAAAGTTGTCGAAAGTGATTTAACTGCGACTGAATTAGCCGAGCTCAAAGTGGCTGCTGAAGCAGTGCGCGCCAAGCAAGCAGATGTAAAAGATCTATAAACACCTAAACATCAAGAGAGGCAGATAGATAGATGAGCAAGATAAAGGTGCAAGGCAGCGTCGTTGAGCTTGATGGCGATGAGATGACTCGAATCATCTGGGACTTTATTAAGAAGCAGTTGATTTTGCCTTATCTTGATATCAATTTGGAATATTACGATCTAGGTATTCAGCACCGCGATGCCACAGATGATCAGGTAACAATTGATAGCGCTAAAGCCATCCAGAGGCATGGAGTTGGCGTTAAGTGCGCCACCATCACCCCGGATGAGGCGAGAGTAAAAGAGTTCTCGCTAAAGAAAATGTGGAAATCCCCTAATGGAACAATTCGAAATATTCTAGGTGGAGTTATTTTCCGTGAGCCAATTATTATTAAGAATGTCCCAAGGCTTGTTCCGCATTGGAGCAAACCAATTGTTATTGGCCGTCACGCCTATGGAGATCAATACCGCGCAACAGATTTTAGAGTTCCAGGTCCTGGAAAACTCACTGTAACTTTCACGCCAGAGGATGGCTCTGCTCCAATGGAGTTCAATGTTTTTGATTTCCCATCATCTGGTGTTGCTATGGCGATGTATAACCTTGATGATTCAATTCGTGATTTTGCTAGAGCTTCATTTAATTATGGAATCGCTCGAAAATATCCAGTTTATCTCTCGACCAAGAACACTATTTTAAAAGCCTATGACGGACGATTCAAAGATATCTTTGCTGAAGTTTTTGAAAAAGAGTTTAAGGCAGAGTTTGAGAAATTGAAACTGGAATATGACCATCGTCTAATTGATGACATGGTGGCAACCTCTCTTCGCTGGGAAGGTGGCTATATCTGGGCTTGTAAGAACTATGACGGCGATGTTCAGTCAGATACCGTGGCGCAAGGCTATGGCTCACTTGGCCTTATGACATCAGTTCTTATGTCGCCAGATGGCAGAACTGTGGAGGCAGAGGCTGCCCATGGAACAGTTACTCGTCATTACCGCGATCATCAAGTTGGCAAGCCAACCTCAACCAATCCAATTGCATCAATCTTTGCTTGGACTCAAGGGCTACAACACCGTGCAAAGCTTGATAACACTCCAGAGCTAGGCAAGTTTGCTAGTTCACTTGAGAGAGTCTGTATTGAAACAGTTGAGAGTGGAAAGATGACTAAAGATCTTGCACTTTTGATTAGTAGTGATGCTCCTTGGTTAAACACTCAAGAGTTCCTTGCAGCAATTGATGAGAATCTGCAGAAGGAAATGAAGTAAGAAAAATTAGGAAATAAAAAAGCCCCCGATTATGGGGGCTTTTTTAATGCGTTTTAACTACTTAATACGCTTGCCATCTGCAGTGCTAAATAGATGGACAGCCTCAGCCTTAGCTGTAACGGTGACAGTTTGTCCTGGCTTTGGAGGATTCTTAGGGTCCCAACGAAGAATTATTTGGGCTCCTTCATCGCTAGCGTTAGCAAACTTCACACTTGGATCAGCTGGCTTGCCATAGACGAAGGCATCTGCGCCTAACTCTTCAACGACTTCAACAACAACATCGAAGCCCTTGCTTGATGAGGTAAATCCCTCTGGGCGGATACCAACAGTGACTGAAGCGCCTGCAGATGATGGAACATCTACATCTAGGTTTCCAAGCTTTGCCTTACCGCCAGATACTGGAACCGTTAGGAGGTTCATAGCAGGTGAGCCAATAAAGCCTGCAACGAAAGCATTTGCTGGGTTGTCATAGAGATTTCTTGGTGTATCTACTTGCTGCAAGAGTCCATCTTTAAGAACTGCTACGCGATCACCCATGGTCATAGCCTCTACCTGGTCATGTGTGACATAAACAGTTGTAATTCCAAGGCGGCGCTGTAGCGCTGCGATCTGGGTACGAGTTGCAACACGAAGTTTTGCATCTAAGTTTGAAAGAGGTTCATCCATTAAGAAGACCTGAGGTTCGCGAACAATGGCGCGACCCATAGCAACTCTCTGACGCTGACCACCTGATAGCGCCTTTGGCTTACGCTCTAGATATGGTTCAAGATCTAATAGTTTTGCTGCATCTAAAACGCGGCGTTCACGTTCTTCTTTAGCAACGCCAGCAATTTTAAGAGCAAAGCCCATATTTTCAGCAACTGTCATATGGGGATAGAGCGCATATGACTGGAAGACCATTGCGATATCGCGGTCTTTAGGAGCGACATTTGTTACTTCCCGATCTCCGATATAAATTGCGCCGTTATCAATTTCTTCTAATCCGGCAAGCATTCGAAGTGATGTTGACTTTCCACATCCTGAAGGTCCTACTAAAACCAAAAACTCACCATCATTGACGGTGAGATTTAATTTATCGACTGCAGGAGCTGTAGTTCCAGGATAGATGCGTGATGCATCTTTAAATACAACTGATGCCATTTCTTTTTCTCTCTTCCTTCTCCGGGCAGGTACGTGCCCGACGATCCGTTGGATGAAGCAAGTCCACTTTCGTGGCTGGGCGAAGGGTAGCGCCGAGTTGAGCGTGGGGAAAGGGGTAGCCAGGCGTTATTTAGCCTCGAAGGCGGTAGGTCTTATACCCTAGAGCCCTAATGGACCCTGGTGGTGCTAACCCTTTTACCCTTCAAGACCTTGCTCTAGATATCTCGGTCGTAGCCTTTTTTATCGCCCTTGGGGCGCTCTTTGTCGCTGCTGAAATTGCCCTGATCTCACT
>CANNDP010000019.1 GCA_947503395.1 Actinomycetota bacterium | reverse complement strand
AGATAGAGGAGTTAATCTCTGAGAGCCAGCAGGTGGCAGCAGAGTTTGACTCTGAGATATTTATCCCTGATTCATTTCAATCAACGCAGCAGGACTTAAGTGATAGACAGGCGCTACGAAGAGTTATTGGCCTCTCAACTGAGTTAAGTGATATCTCTGAGGCCGAATACCGCCAGTTAAGACTTGAGCGAGTAATACTTGTTGGAGTTTGGACGGAGGGAAGTGTTAAAGATGCAGAGAACTCCATGGAAGAGCTTGCAGCGCTAGCTGAGACTGCCGGATCAAAGGTATTAGATGCCCTTATTCAACGCCGCGATAAACCAGATCCAGCAACCTTTATCGGCTCTGGAAAAGTTAGCGAGTTAAAGGCGATTGTTAAATCAACAGGGGCTGATACCGTTGTTTGCGATGGCGAGTTAAGTCCCTCTCAACTAAGAAATTTAGAAGATAAGGTAAAAGTTAAAGTAGTTGATCGCACTGCGTTGATTCTGGATATTTTTGCTCAACATGCCAAGAGCAAAGAGGGTAAGGCTCAAGTTGAGTTAGCTCAGATGAGTTATATGTTGCCCCGCCTTCGCGGCTGGGGTGATTCACTCTCTCGCCAGGCAGGTGGAATTGGTGGGCGCGGCCCGGGTGAAACAAAGATAGAAGTTGATCGCCGCAGAATTCGCGACAAGATGTCAAAGCTTCGCAGGGAGATAGGCGATATGAAAGTCGCCCGTGATACCAAGAGACAAGAGCGAAAGAGAAATTCAATTCCCTCTGTTGCAATTGCGGGGTATACCAATGCTGGTAAATCATCGCTATTAAATCGTTTGACTAATGCTGGAGTTTTAGTGCAGAACGCTCTCTTTGCAACTCTTGATCCAACGGTTAGACGCTCAGAGACAAGTGATGGTCGCACCTACACGCTAACTGACACTGTGGGATTTGTTAAACACCTGCCCCATGACTTAATTGATGCCTTCAAATCAACGCTAGAGGAGGTCTCAGGAGCTGATGTAATCGTTCATGTAGTTGATGGCTCACACGGCGATCCTCTAGGTCAGATAAAGGCAGTTAGAGGGGTAATTGCTGATATTGGGGGAGCAAAAATTCCGGAAATTATCGCTTTAAATAAGGCAGATATTGCAGATCCGCAGGTAATTGCTCAGGTATTGATTCAAGAACCTGATGCTTATCTAATCTCAGTTCATAGCGGAGTTGGCATTGAAAAACTCATCCGCGCTATTGAGTCATCTCTTCCAAGGCCAAGGATTGAGATTAGAACTGTGCTTCCATATGACAGAGGGGATTTAGTAAGTCAGATCCACGAACATGGCGAGATATTAAGTCAAGAGTATTTACCTGAAGGAACATCACTTCATGCCATGGTTGATGGATCCCTAGCGCACGCCCTTGAGAAGTACTCCGTTAATTAATATTTAGAGCGAGCGAAGAACTGCTGTTACTACTCCAAGAATCTCTGCTTGATTTCCATCAATAGGTTGGTAGTTATCATTTGCTGGAAGTAACCAGATTTGACCGTTCTTTTTACTTAAAGTCTTAACAGTTGCCTCGCCATCTATCATCGCTGCAACAATTTCACCTTTATTAGCATCTTTCTGAGAGCGGATAACTACAAAGTCTCCATCACAGATTGCAGCATCGATCATTGAATCTCCAACGACTTTAAGCATAAAGAGATCGCCCTCGCCAACAAGTGATGCAGGAAGGGGAAAGAGCTCCTCAACATTTTGTTCTGCAAGAATTGGGCCACCAGCTGCAATTCGACCAACTAATGGAACGTTATGAGTTCTCTCTGGCTTAATATCTTCAAATCTCTCATCACCTGGGGTGAGAACTTCTAAAGCTCTTCCACGAGATGGGTCGCGACGGATCCAGCCTTTTGATTCAAGTGCCTCTAATTGATATTTAACACTCGATGGGGAGGAGAGCCCTGCAGCTTCACCGATCTCACGCATTGAAGGGGGATAGCCATTTGTCTCCATCGCCTCTTTTATTGCTAGAAGGATCTTGGTCTGCCTTGGGGTAAGACCATTTTCATCAATGGGGCCATCAGGCAGTTCAGTCAGCTTTAAAGGGTTTTTGCTCATGGTTGGAGTTTAGAACAAAGTTGCGAAGAAATCAAACAAATGTTCTAAAAAAACTTGCCGATGTCGGTGGGTGGGTGTATCTTTGCTCTTAGAACAGACGTTCGAAGAGTATCCCCACTCTCTGATTAGCTCGGTTCTAGAAGTATCTGGAGAGAGAAGATGACGACGATCGCCATCAATCCGTTCCTTGCTAAAGATGCCAGGCGCGTGAAAACCCCTATAAATCAAGGCCCAGCAGCTCTGCGACTTACCCCCCGTGGTCGAGGGCTGGCAAGGTTGGCAGTCATCTCTTCACTCTCCATACTGCTTCTCTCCGGATTTGCTGCCTTTAATGGCGCAACAGCTGGATCCAATAGCGAGTCGATCTCTAGCCCTTATGTGAAGATCAGCGTGAAGCCAGGAGATACCCTCTGGTCAATTGCTGAGGGGATAGCGCCGCAGGCTGATAGACGAGCCCTGGTTGCAGATATCGTTGAAGTCAATAACTTGAAATCGCCAAACCTCCAAGCTGGCCAGAAGATTTATATCCCGACACGCCCGTAGAGGCTTAATCTCGTTTTAAGTTGCGGAACTCTCAACCGTTGCTTTACTCTTACCCCTAGATATTGGGGTTGCTTTAGGATATGCTTCCATAAGTAGTGGTTAGCACCTAAGGCTCCAATACACCCGATTTCAGGAAATACCCAGGATTGAGAGGACGACACGCCGTGATCTGCCCCTTCTGTCGTTATGAGGATTCTCGAGTCATTGACTCGCGTCCAAGTGATGAAGGCAGCTCTATTCGTCGCAGGAGAGAGTGCACTCAATGCGGTTCACGTTTTTCAACCTCTGAAACTGCAGTTCTCTCGATTATCAAACGCAGTGGAGCAACAGAGCCCTTTAGTCGTGAGAAAGTTATTAACGGAGTTCGTAAGGCCTGCCAGAACCGACCAGTTGATGACGATGATCTAGCGCTACTTGCAATGAGGGTTGAAGAGGCGCTTCGCTCCACAGGACAGGCAGAGATCGAAGCTCAAGAGGTTGGCATGGCTATCTTGCCGCCACTTCGCGAATTAGATGAGGTCGCCTACCTGCGTTATGCCTCGGTATACCGTAACTTCTCCTCCCTTGAAGATTTCGAAGGCGAGATCGCTCTTCTCCGGGCCCTGCCGATCGAAAAGTCAGAAATAGAGAGCGAATCTCAAGTTGCCTCCCCGCAACTTAAATGAAAAGTCCGATAAGTAGATAGCAGAGAAAAAATTAAATAAAAAAAGATAGAAAAGTTTTAAAAACAAAATTAAAAATTCAAGAAGAAACTGGAGAAATAAGAAATGTCGGACACAGTAATCAATCGCCCATCGGGGAAAGCCAAGATGGAAAAAGGCTTAAGTATGGAGCGTATTTATACAACTCCAGGTCAACATCCATATGAGGGTGTTAATTGGGAGCGACGCGATGTGGTGCAGACCAACTGGAAGAGCGGCGAGGTGGTCTTTGAGCAACGCGGCGTTGAGTATCCAGATTTCTGGTCAGTAAATGCCTCAACCATTGTTACAACAAAGTATTTCCGCGGCGCAGTAGGAGCTGAAAATAGAGAGCACTCACTAAAGCAAGTTATCGATCGCGTTGTTCTTACCTACACCAAAGCTGGAAAAGAGCATGGATATTTTGCAACTCCAGAAGATGCTGAAATTTTTGAACATGAATTAACTTATATGCTCCTACACCAGGTATTTTCCTTTAACTCTCCAGTCTGGTTTAACGTAGGAACATCAGCTCCACAGCAAGTATCTGCCTGTTTCATCCTCTCAGTTGATGACACGATGGAATCGATCCTTAACTGGTATCGCGAAGAGGGCATGATCTTTAAAGGTGGATCAGGAGCTGGCTTAAATCTCTCTCGGATTCGCTCCTCAAAAGAGCTATTGAAATCAGGTGGCACAGCATCTGGCCCAGTTTCCTTTATGCGCGGGGCTGATTCATCTGCTGGAACAATTAAATCAGGTGGAGCAACTAGAAGAGCTGCCAAGATGGTTGTTCTCGATATCGATCATCCAGATATTGAAGAATTTATTGAAACTAAGGTAAGAGAAGAAGACAAGATTCGCGCCCTTCGCGATGCTGGCTTTGATATGGATCTTGGTGGCAAAGACATCATCTCTGTGCAATATCAGAATGCCAATAACTCAGTCCGTGTAAATGATGAATTCATGCGCGCCTATGAAAGCGGAGCCAAGTTTGGTCTAACAGCTCGCGCAACTGGTGAGGTAATGGAAGAGGTTGATTCTCGTCAACTATTCCGCAAGATGGCAGAGGCTGCCTGGGCTTGCGCAGATCCTGGAATTCAATATGACACCACAATCAATGATTGGCATACCAGCCCTGAGACCGGTCGTATTAACGCCTCTAATCCTTGCTCGGAATATATGTCACTTGATAACTCCTCATGCAACCTTGCTTCTTTAAATCTTATGAAGTTTTTAAAGAGCGATGGATCATTTGATGCAAAGAACTTTGTCAAGGCAGTTGAGATGATTATTACTGCAATGGATATCTCAATTTGTTTTGCAGATTTCCCAACCGAGGCAATTGGTGTAACAACAAGGGCCTATCGCCAACTAGGAATTGGTTATGCAAACCTTGGCGCTCTTCTTATGGCATCAGGACTTGCATATGATTCAGAGGGCGGAAGAGCCCTAGCTGGAGCAATTACCTCACTTATGACTGGAACTTCATATCGCAGATCAGCTGAGATGGCTGGAATTGTTGGCCCATATGAGGGATATGCCAGAAATGCAGCTCCTCATACTCGAGTAATGAAGAAGCACCAGGCTGCATCACTTTCTGCTAAATCAGTTTCAACTCTTGATAGAGATGTTTTAGCTGAGGCTAATAAGCAATGGGATAGCTGTATTGCACTTGGCGAGAAGAATGGCTGGAGAAATGCTCAAGCATCAGTTCTTGCACCTACTGGAACTATCGGCTTGATGATGGATTGCGATACCACTGGTATTGAGCCAGATTTCTCACTCGTTAAGTTTAAGAAGATGGTTGGTGGCGGATCCCTCCAGATCGTTAACCAAACTGTCCCACAGGCTCTCAAGAAGCTGGGCTATACCGATGAGACCATTGAAGCAATCGTTGAATACATAACTGCCAATGGCCATGTAGTTGATGCTCCAGGGCTAAAGGTTGAGCATTACGATGTCTTTGATTGTGCGCTTGGAACAAGATCTATTGCGCCAATGGGCCATGTAAGAATGATGGCTGCCTGCCAACCATTCCTCTCAGGGGCTATCTCAAAGACGGTAAATCTTCCTGCTGATGCAAGCGTTGAAGATGTTGAAGAGGTTTATTACGAAGGATGGAAGTTAGGGCTTAAGGCTCTTGCTGTTTACCGCGATAGTTGCAAAGTTGGTCAGCCCCTCTCTGATGCAAAATCAAAGAACAATGGCAAAGACGATCAGGTAAGCGCAGCTCCCGCTCCTGCAACACGTAAGCGCCTACCAAAGTCACGTCCTTCAAGAACAACTTCGTTCTCAGTTGGCGGGGCAGAGGGTTATATGAATGCTGGAACCTATGAAGATGGCCAGCTAGGTGAGATCTTCTTAAAACTTGGCAAGCAGGGTTCAACTCTTGCAGGTGTTATGGATGTCTTCTCAATTGCAGTATCAATCGGCCTGCAATATGGCGTGCCGCTAGAGACCTATGTTTCTAAGTTCACAAACTCTCGCTTTGAGCCAGCAGGAATAACTGATGATCCAGATATTCGTATGGCCCAATCAATGATGGATTACATCTTCCGCCGCCTTGCTCTTGATTACCTGCCATATGAAGAGCGCGCAGCATTTGGTATCTATACCGCAGCAGAGCGAGCAGCAGCCCTTGAAACCGGTGAATATGCTCAAATTGTTGAGGAAAAGATAGAGGTAGTTGAGGAGAAGAAGGCCAGCGCGCCAGCTGCAAAGCCTGCAAAAGCCGATACTTCCCTTCACCAAATTGGTTCTTCAACAGAGCTGCTAGAGAAGATCGCTGGCGTTAAATCTGATGCTCCACTCTGTGTTACCTGTGGCGTAAAGATGAGAGCTTCTGGTGCTTGCTATGTCTGTGAAGGTTGTGGCAATACTTCAGGATGTAGCTAGAAAAGTAATTACAGGAGGGCTCATCTCTCCTTTGATCCTTAACCCCTCGAAGAAACTTCGGGGGGTTAAATCATTTAACGCTATTTATCTAGCAATTAAGTAAGCAGTTTCTAATCATTGAATGTGAATTCAGAATAAGGTTGCCACTATGAGCGCAGAGTCGGTTAGAAAGGCGCTAGCAGTAGCAGTTGAGGCAATTGGTGGAAGCCAGAGAGCCGGCCAGATTGCAATGGCAGAGGCAGTGGCAAACGCCCTTGAAGATCGCCATCACCTCCTTGTTCAAGCCGGGACTGGAACTGGAAAGTCGCTGGCTTATTTAGTTCCAGCTCTAGTTCATGGCAAACGAGTACTTGTTGCAACAGCAACTCTTGCGCTGCAGCGACAATTAATTGAGCGAGATCTTCCTAAGGTTCAAAAGGCGTTAGAGAAAGAATTGGGAAGAAGTATCTCCTTTGCTGTTTATAAGGGAGTTGGAAATTATCTCTGTCTGCAGAAGATGAATGCTGATGACTCTGGCGTTGATAGCCAGGTCTTAGTTGAGATTTCATCTCTTGAATCAGATGCTCGTCGCCTCCGCCAATGGGCGAGTAGAGATGGAATCTCGGGGGATCGAGATGATGCCCCTGAGGTTGATAGACGAGTCTGGCTAGCCAATTCAACATCAGGACGAGAGTGCGTGGGAGCTGATGAATGTCGCTTTGGAGCGCAATGTTTTGCAGTGAAGGCAAAAACCAAAGCCCAGAGCGCAGATATTGTCGTTACTAATCACACCTTACTTGCAATTGAAATCGTTGACTCTCATCCAATATTGCCAGAGCGAGATGCAGTGATTTTAGATGAGGCTCATGAGTTTATGGATCGCACTACTCAAGCGGTGACAGAGGAGCTAACTGCAGCAAGGGCTAGTAGAGCAGCAAATATGCTGCGAAAACATCTTCCCGGAAAAGCTGCTGAAGCGCTGGGCAAAGCTTGCGATGGGTTTAGCAGAGCACTTGATGAGTATGGCCAAGAGTTTCGTATTAAAAGTGGCGATGAGCGAAAACTGCAAGAACTACCCCTGCTTTTAGCTCCTTGGGTAAGAAAGATTAAAGAGGCAGCAGAGAGCGCTATTGCGCTAATTAATGCCGATTCACTAATTGTTGATCCAGATGCTTTAGCGGAGCGGGCTCGCGTAAAGGGAGCGGTCAATGAAATCAAAGTCACTGCAGCCAAGATGCTTAAGATTGGCAGTAATCAAGTGCTCTGGTTTGAGCCTACATTTTCCACTCTCTATCTTGCTCCACTAGAAGTCTCACATTTATTACGCGAGAACTTATTTACTAAAACTCCAGTTATCGCAACAAGTGCAACCTTGAGCGTTGGAAATAGTTTTGCTGCAATTGCAAAGAGCTTTGGCATTGATCCACTAGAGGCTAGCCAAGATGAAAGTAGCGAAAGTGGGGGAGATATTGACCCAGAGAATTTAGTATCACTTGATGTTGGCTCACCCTTTGATTTTGCCAGCCAAGGTGCGCTCTATCTTCCGAGAGATCTTCCAGAGCCAACAAGAGATGGGCCAAGTCCGCAGGCTCTAGTTGAGCTAGGTGAGTTAATTGATGCTGCCGGGGGAAGAACTCTGGCGCTATTTTCATCATGGCGCGGAGTTGAAATGGCAGATGAACATCTAAGGCGAGTTTTAGCAGAGCTTCCGATAAAGATCATTACTCAAAGACGGGGCGATAGCGTTGGAGTCTTAGTTGAAAAATTTGCGCAAGATCCAACTTCAATATTGCTTGGAACGATGAGTCTTTGGCAGGGAGTTGATGTGCCAGGGCCATCTTGCATTTTGGTAGCAATTGATCGAATACCTTTTCCAAGACCAGATGATCCAGTGATGTCGGCAAGAGCTGCCCAGATAGATGCCTCTGGCGGCTCAGGCTTTATGCAAGTCTCACTGCCAAGGGCCGCTCTACTTCTTGCGCAGGGAACAGGGAGGCTAATTCGATCTATCGATGATCGCGGGGTAGTGGCAATCCTTGATTCAAGAATTGTTAATAAACGCTATGGGTCAGTGCTTTTAAACTCTATGCCGCCGCTCTGGAGAAGTAGCGATGGGGCTGTGATTAAAGAATCTCTTAAAAGACTTGCTAGTCAATATAACTCCACAGGGCAGTGATATCCCCAAAGTCTTATTTTCTCCAATTTAGAGATGAGATCAAGAGGGCATCATCTGCTGGATGCGAGCCACTCTTGTTGTGATATTAATTATCTTTTCATCTATAAATGCTGCCTATGGCGCTTGTGAAGGTGAGACCTGTATTGATGTTAAAGCTAATCAAGAGAGCAATGAAGTTGTAATCACAGTTAAGAAGGGCAAGGCGGGCAGTCAGGTATCAACCACGCCAAAGCCAAGACCAACCTCAACTACAAAGCGGACTTGGATTCCCTGGCTTCCAAAGCCACCTGCTGCAAGTAAGCCAGTTGCGCTAGGTCCAAAGCCATCACCAAAACCAAGAGTGAAGAGAATTTCTGGCTCTCAAATTAGCGATCAAGTTAAGAGTTTGATTCCAAGGGGAGCGATAATCACCCAACCTCTAGATAACATCTTGGTAAATCAGAGCGTTAACTTTTTAACTAATACTCCTATGCACTTCACTACCGTCCTTGTAGTTCTTGGCACGCCTATAACGATTCACTTAACTCCGGAGTTTTTATGGGAGTTTGGAGATGGCAATAGCCAGAGCACCAGGCTTGCAGGAGCCCCATACCCATTGATGCTTATTGAAAATACCTATAAGAGCTCAGGCCAGAAGAGAGTTGAACTAACGACAACTTGGAGCGGTTTCTGGCGAGCAGGTTCTCTAAGTGCTCCTATTGATGGAGCAATTGTGCAGAAGGTCAGTCGGCAGATAGATGTTAGGCCTGCTAGAGGTATCTACAGGGGTTAGTTATCAACAATTCTGCGCTCTAAAAATAACTTCGATCTTTCTATCCCAAGATGCTTTGCCAATGACGACACTTACAACACCTAAAGACCTTCTTGCAGCTGTTCCCTTTTTAATTGGATTTAACCCAGAGAATTCAATAGTTCTATTGAGCCTAAAAAGCGATGCAATAGCTATGGCGATTCGCATAGATTTTCCAGATCAAATCGGCGCAGATGAACTAAAACTCCTAACCTCTCATTTATCTAGAGATAGCGCTGAATCTATTATTGCAATCTTTTATTGTCCAGAACTTGGTCAGAGTCAGAATGAAATCATTTCAGAGATTCTCGCTGCTATAACTGATTACGGGCTTAGTCTTCGAGAAGTTATAACAGTTGAGAAAGATCGATATCGCTCACTAAATTGTGAAGATTTGAGCTGTTGCCCAAGTGAGGGGAACCCACTTCCAGAACTAATTGATTCACGAATTGCTGCAGAGCAAGTTGCTCAAGGCAGACCAATTCCTTTCGCAAATCTTGAACAGCTAATAGATTCAATTTCGCAGCTTGATAGCGATGATGAACTAATTGAGTTAATTCGCAGCATTGAGCTTATTGATTATGAGAAAGATCCAATATCTTTTCAACGACAAGGAGCTAGCGCAGTTAACCAATTTATGGATGAGTTTAAAACTCATGGTCTAGTCAAAGATAAGGCCTTAATGGCACTGCTTTTAGTTCGTCTATCGGATTTGCAGGTTAGAGATTACGCACTTGGAAGTGTTAAGGCTGAGAGCCTTGATCTCTACTTCACTGCCTGGAGATGGTTGCTTCGACTTGCCCCAGAGGGCCATATCGCCCCAGTTGCTAATTTGTTTGCAGCGGTGGCTTATGAGCGAGGCGATGGAGCTCTTGCACAAAGAGCGCTAGATAGGGCAGATAGCGATGATCCAAGTTATGCAATGAGTAAATTACTTAGACAGGTCTTTAACTCTGGATGGCCCCCCAACTCATTTGCCCAAATGAGAAGTGAGCTACACCCCAAAATTTGTGATGAGATTTTCTCGGGTACTATCTAGAGGTGAACATCGGCGTTCCCAAAGAGATAAAGAACCATGAGTATCGAGTCTCGCTAACCCCGGCAGGAGCTAGAGAATTTATCCGCCAGGGGCATAAAGTTTTAGTAGAAAGTTCGGCTGGTCTTGGCTGCGCAATCTCAGATGATGACTATAGAAGCGTTGGCGCAACAATTATTGCCTCAGCAGATCAGCTCTGGGCTGAGGCTGAATTAGTCTTAAAAGTAAAAGAGCCGATTGCTGCTGAATATCACCGAATGAGAGCTGGCCAAGTTCTCTTCACTTATCTTCATCTCGCAGCTTCAAAGGATTGCACTGATGCGCTAATGAAGAGTGGTATCACTGCAATTGCCTATGAAACAGTTGAGCTAAATTCCAATCTTCCTCTTCTTGCTCCAATGAGCGAGGTTGCTGGGCGTATGGCTCCACAAGTTGGCGCAGCAGCGCTGCAAGCAAGTGCTGGAGGGCGCGGTGTATTACTTGGCGGAGTTCCTGGAGTAAGACCTGGGAAGGTTTTAATTCTTGGCGGAGGAACTGCAGGTCTTGCTGCAGCAACGATTGCCCTTGGTATGAGAGCTGATGTGACGGTAGTTGATTTAAATCAGAGCAGGCTTGCCTATATTGATCAGATATTTAATGGAGCAGTAAAGACTTTGGTCTCTAATACCCATGAGATTGAGCAAGAAGCACTTCTTGCAGATTTAATTATTGGAGCTGTTTTAGTACACGGCGCAAAAGCTCCGAAGTTGATTAGTAATGAGTTAGTTTCGCATTTAAAGAAGGGTTCAGTCTTAGTTGATATTGCAATTGATCAAGGTGGCTGTTTCCAGGATTCAAGAGCCACAACTCATGCAGATCCAACATATAAAGTTCATGAGAGCATCTTTTACTGCGTTGCCAATATGCCAGGAGCTCTGCCCCTGACCTCCACCTACGCCCTTTCAAATGCCACCCTGCCTTACGCGCTAGCACTTGCCAATAAGGGCTGGAAGAAGGCGCTATCTGAAAATTCTGGCCTTGCTAAGGGGCTAAATGTCCATAATGGTCAGATAACTTATAAAGCAGTAGCTCAGGCCCATGGCATGGCAAGTGTTGAGATGGACTTTTCACTCTAAATTTTCTAAAGTCCGCCTTAGGTCAAGAGTTCCAGCATTAAGCCCCGGCTAACTGGACGGCAACCCTCCACCGCGGTGGGGTGCTCCGGGTGAGGACCTGGTCGATTGCAAAGTGCATCGACAAGCGCGGGTCTGACAATTATTGGCAGGCCTTAAGCTCCTAATTTGCGAAAGGCAAGGAAAAAGTGAAAAAAATCTTTAAATTCATTCCATTACTTATAACTGCTCTTGTAATCACAGCATGTTCCTCATCAAGTGATGAAGGCGCAACAAGTGAGTCAACAACATGTTCTCCGGAATCTCTTGCAACAGTTGAAGCAGGAGTTCTAACAATTGCAACAGGTGAACCTGCCTACTATCCATGGGTCATCGATGATGCTCCAGAGTCAGGTGAAGGCTTTGAAGCAGCTGTTGCATATGCAGTTGCAAGCGAGCTTGGCTATGACCAGTCAGCAGTTAAGTGGGTTCGCACCAGCTTTGATGCTGCAATTGCGCCAGGACCAAAGACATTTGATTTCAACCTCCAGCAATATTCCATAACTGATGAGCGCAAGCAGGTTGTTGATTTCTCATCTGCTTACTACAAGTCAAATCAAGCAATTGTCTCCTTCAAGGGAAGCAAGATTGATGGCGTAACAACGCTCCAGGGTCTTGCAGATGCCGGAGCTAAATTAGGCGCAGCTGTTTCAACTACCTCACTTGATGTGATTGAAGGCCAACTAGGGCTAAAGGCTGCGGTATTTAACGATAATGCTGCTGCCGTTACTGCCCTTAAGAATAAGCAGATTGATGGTCTAGTTGTAGATCTTCCAACTGCTTTCTATCTCTCAGCTGTTGAAGTTCCAAATGGAATAATCGTTGGACAAATTGATGGCAGTGATTCAGGAGATCAAGGATTTGGTCTCTTGCTATCTAAAGACAATCCGATCACATCATGTGTTTCAGGAGCGGTCGATGCAATTAACAATAATGGAACACTTCAAGCCATTATCGAAAAGTGGTTAACATCTTCTGCAGGAGCGCCAGTACTTGGCTAGTTGCCAGATCAGGCAAACTACTAAGCATGGCTAATGGCTAAGAAATCGGGGCGCAGTTCTAATAGAGCTGCGCCCTCTTCTTCTTATAACTTTGGTGGCAGCTGGAGCCCAAGTGCGATAGAACTTGCAAGACGTCAGGCGCGGCGAGCACGAAATAAAAGAAGTGCGCTAATTGCAGCACTCTCAAGCTTCTTAGTCCTTGGAACCCTTGGTTTAGTCCTAGTTACCTCACCGGGCTGGGAGACGCTTAGAAATACATTCTTTAAGTGGGCCTATGGCTTTGAAATTCTGCCCAAAATACTTCTCGGGTTTACTACCAATGCCACACTAACTGTTATCGCAGGAACATCTGTAGCGCTCATTGGTTTAGGAATAGCGTTACTTAGAACTTCTAGATCTCCAGCATTAACCCCATTTAGGATCCTTGCCACAGTTTATGTTGATGTGTTTCGCGGCATTCCAATGCTGCTAGTAATTCTGCTAGTGGGTTTTGGAATTCCGGCGCTACAGATAAAGGGCTTAACCAATAATGTTTTGGTTTTAGGAACTCTTGCGGTAATTATCACCTATTCGGCATATGTTGCTGAAGTTATTCGCTCCGGAATTCTTACCGTTCACCCAAGCCAGAGAGCTGCTGCTAGATCACTGGGTTTGAGTAATTTTCAGACTCTTCGCCACGTTGTTTTGCCTCAAGCGTTAAAACGAGTTACCCCACCGCTTCTCAATGATTTAGTAGCGCTAATTAAAGATACTGGTCTAGTTTCAATATTGGGAGTGACCGATGCAGTAAGAGCTGCGCAGATTCAAACTGCAAAGACTTTCAATTACACCCCATATGTAATGGCAGCAATTATCTTCCTGCTGGTGACAATTCCCTTGACGCGCTGGACTGATCGGATGCTTAGAAACTCCTATGAGCGAGAGAATGCAGTAGGGCAAGCATGAGTCAGGCGGTGTTGCAGCTCGAGAAAGTTAGAAAGAGCTTTGGAAGCGAAGTAGTTCTGGAAGATATTTCTTTCAAAGTCTTAGAGCATAAAGCCACGGTCTTTATTGGCGCATCTGGCAGTGGCAAGTCGACGCTGCTGCGCTGCATAAATTTACTTGACCAGATTGATGATGGGCAGATACTTCTTGATGGGCAAGACATCTCTGCTGCAGATATAAATCCTGATGAGGTAAGAAAAAAGTTAGGTATGGTCTTTCAATCCTTTAATCTCTTTCCTCACATGACGGTGCTTGAAAATGTTATTTTGGCTCCTACCAAGGTGCAGAAGGTGGCAAAAGAGAAAGCGATAGATGAAGCTTTGGAGCTATTAAATAAGTTTGGTTTGAAGGAGAAGGCTGATCAATATCCAGATCGGCTAAGTGGGGGTCAGCAGCAGAGAGTTGCCATTATCCGCTCCCTTGCCAGGCACCCTCGACTGCTATTACTTGATGAGATAACTAGCGCCCTTGATCCAGTCTTGGTTAATGAAGTTTTGAGCACGGTTAGAGATCTAAAGAGTGAGGGAATGACGATGGTGCTGGCCACCCATGAGATGGGTTTTGCCAAACAGGTGGCCGATGAGCTCTGCTATCTGCATCAGGGAAGAATTCTGGAGTGGGGAAGCCCAAAGAAGATTTTGGAAAGCCCAAAAAAGAGTGAGACCAAGGAGTTCTTGCGTCGCCTCCACCAAGCAGGCAGGCTCTAGGCGGGCTTAAGAGTTGGGCTTTCTTGCTGAGTCCAAGCCAGATGTTGAGGCAAAACCAGGAATAAAGTGGTTTGGATGTGCATTTACCCCTGTGGACAATTTATAATATAGCCATAGCCAATTCCCCAAAAGGCTAGAGGTAAAAAAGAAGTTTTGACAGTTCGTCAATTTAAAGCAAAGGACTAATTCGTGGCT
>CANNDP010000018.1 GCA_947503395.1 Actinomycetota bacterium | reverse complement strand
AACTTGGCTAGATTTGCCACATCATCGCGCGAGATATTGGACATATAGGTCACCTTACCGAAGAGCTATCGCTGCCAGCGAATTACTTTCGGATCTGGCCATCTCCTCTCACAATCCATGTGGTGGTAGTCATCTGCTCAAGGCCCATCGGACCGCGAGCATGAAGCTTCTGATTTGAAATTCCAATCTCTGCGCCAAATCCCATCTCTTGGCCATCAGTAAATCTAGTTGAGGCATTGACCATAACTGCTGCGCAATCTGCAAGAGCAATAAATCTCTCTGCGCTCTCATTGGATTCAGTGACAATTGCCTCAGTGTGATTGGTTCCATATTTCAAAATATGAGCAGCAGCGCTATCTAAATCAGGCACAACTGCAACATTCATCTCCAATACGCCGTATTCCGTAGACCAATTCTCTTCAGTGGCAAGGGATGCTGGAATTGAAAGTGAGTTAGCAACGCCAAGGCTCACTTGATCGCAATGCAGAATTACCCCCACCTGATGGAGTTCTTTAAGAGCTAGCGGTAGAAAGTCGTTGGCTATCTCTTGATGAACTAGAAGAGTCTCTGCAGCATTACAAACGCTAGGTCTATGAGTCTTTGAGTTAATTACGATTGGAAGAGCTTTGGAAAAGTCAGCGCTCTTATCAATATAAACATGACAGACTCCAGCTCCAGTTTCAATAGTCGGCACAGTTGAATCATCAACAACCATGCGGATTAATTCTGCGCTTCCTCTTGGAATAACTAAATCAACTTTGCCTCGAGCATGAAGAAGGGCCCTAGTGGTATCACGATCACTTGAAGGAATTAATTGAATTACCTCACTTGAAATATCTCCCGCCTCAAGTGCGCCTCTCATTACTTTAACCAACACCTCATTACTTGCCTTGGCAGATGATGAACCACGAAGTAGCGCTGCATTTCCTGACATTAGAAGAATTACTGCAGCATCAACAGTTACATTTGGACGAGCCTCATAAACCATTCCAATAACCCCAAATGGCACAGTTACTTGCGTGAGTTTCAATCCATTACTTAGAGTTCGCTGCCTTAAAACGATTCCAAGTGGGTCATCAAGTGCTGCAACTTGACGGGCCCCTGAGGCAATATCTTTGATTCGCTCTGGGTTTAAAGCTAGGCGATCAAGAAGGGATGAATTAAGGCCATTAGCTTTCCCGCGCTCCATATCTAACTTATTGGCTTCAAGGATCTCACCCATATTGGCCTCAAGTGCATCTGCAATTGCAAGCAGTGCACCTTGTCTCTTGCCATAGCCAGCAGTGATTAAAGTCTTTGATGCTTTTCTTGCCTTGTCTGCTAGATCTGCAACTAATTGATCATTGCTCATAACAGCACCATGTCATCGCGGTGGACCAACTCTCGCTCATATTCAGGCCCTAATTCTTTCGCAAGATCTTTAGTGGAGCGTCCAAGCATTGCTGGAATTTCTGAAGAATCAAAGGCAACTAATCCGCGGGCAACGATGCTGCCATCTTGAGCTGTTATTTCAACAGTGTCTCCTGAGCTAAATTCCCCTTCAACAGCTTTTACTCCCGCAGGAAGAAGTGAGGTGCCACGCTCGCGCAGCGCGCTAACAGCGCCAGCATCGATAATTAATCTTCCACTGCTACTTGCCGCATGCGCTAACCAGAGCAGACGAGAAGACTTCTTATCTGTTGATGCGACAAAGTATGTTCCAAGTTCGGCTCCAGCCAATACTTTGGAAACATCAGCAAGGCAAGTTAATAACATTGGAATTCCAGCTTGGGTTGAAATTCGCGCAGCTTCAATCTTTGTAACCATACCGCCACTGCCAACTTTAGATCCAGCTCCCCCAATTTGGGCATCTGCCAACTCGGCAAGGGAATCAACTTGAGAGATTTTCTTAGCTCCAGCCTCTTTTGGATTAGCATCATAGAGAGCATCAACATCGCTAACAAGCACCAATAAATCTGCCCCAATTAAATGTGAAACTAAAGCAGCGATTCGATCATTATCGCCAAATCTAATCTCTTGCGTTCCAACCGAATCATTCTCATTTATAATTGGCACAACACCTAGCGCAAGTAATTTAAAGAGGGTGCGCTGCGCATTTTGATAGTGAGATCTACGGACAATGTCTTCAATAGTTAAAAGCACTTGCGAGGCAATGATTTTATGTTTTCTTAACGCTTCGGTATAGCTATGAATCAATAGCCCCTGGCCAACAGATGCTGCTGCTTGTTGCGTTGCAAGATCGGCAGGCCTTTTGCCTAGCCCAAGAGGTGCAAGACCTGCAGCAATTGCTCCTGATGAAACAACTACAACTTCTCGACCCTGATCTTTTAATTCAGCAACTGCTGCTGCCAATTTAGTGACGGCAGCGCTATCAAGGCCGGCGCCATCTGCTCCAGTAAGTGTTGAGGAGCCAATCTTGATAACTATTCGCTTTGCTTTAATAACTGCATCGCGATTCATTTCTGCTCCTCCATTTCTACTCCTGGATCTGTTGGATCTTCCACCTTGTACTCCCATTGCTGGGCTAATTCTTCATCATCTAATTGATCAATTGCCTCTTCATCAAACTTCTCCCATCCGCGCGGGATACGCATGTCATCGCCGCGAGGTCCTGATAGAAGTTCTGCTCCTGCCTCAATAGTTGGCTCCCAATCAAAGATCACTGCATCATCACCTAGACCAATACGTACTTCATCGCCTTGTTTGGCCCCTAATTTAAAGAGTTCTTTTTCTACACCCAAACTTGCTAGGCGATCTGCAAGATATCCGACAGCTTCAGCATTACTAAAGTTTGTTTGATGAACCCATCTCTCAGGGCGTGAACCAATAACGGTGAATGAGCCATCATCATTAGCCATAGTTTTAAAGCCGACATCATCGATTGGAGTTGGGCGAAGCACAATCTTTACCTTCTCTTGTGCGCTCTCCTGCTTTCTATGTTCTGCAACTAACTTAGCCATGGCATATAGAAGTTGTTCAAGTCCAATTCTTGATGCAGCTGAGATCTGAAAAACCTCATATCCCATCTTTTTTAACGTTGGCTCGACCATATCTGCCATTGCTTTAGCATCAGGAAGATCAACTTTATTAAGAGCAATGATTCTAGGTCTGGTGCTTAAGTCCTCTGCATACTTCTTTAATTCATCTTCAATCACTTCAAAATCTCTAACTGGATCGCGCTCGGTCTCTAGCGTTCCACAATCGAGAACATGTACTAAAGCTGCGCAGCGCTCAACATGGCGAAGAAATTGCAGGCCAAGACCTTTTCCTTGCGAAGCCCCTGGTATCAAACCTGGAACATCTGCAACAGTAAATCTCGCCTCTCCTGCCTGAACAACTCCAAGATTTGGGGCAAGTGTTGTAAATGGATAATCAGCAATCTTTGGTCTTGCAGCAGAAATAGCTGCAACTAAAGATGATTTACCAGCGCTTGGATAACCTATTAAACCAATATCTGCAACAGATTTAAGTTCTAAAATTAGAGTTCGTTTTTCGCCAGGTTCACCAAGGAGAGCAAAACCTGGAGCTCTGCGTCGGTTTGAGGCAAGTGCATTATTGCCAAGGCCACCTAAACCACCTTTAGCTGCAATAAATCTTGTTCCATTACCTACTAGATCTGCCAATATGCGGCCTTCTTTATTCATCACAACTGTTCCATTAGGAACACCAAGGATTAAATCTTCGCCATCAGGACCATTTTTAAGCGCGCCATACCCCTGTCTTCCAGAGCTAGCGCTGCGATGTGGTGAATGATGAAAATCCAGCAAGGTAGTAACACTTGGATCGACAATCAAAATAATGTCGCCGCCCCTTCCACCGCTGCCACCATCTGGGCCACCAAGTGGAACAAATTTTTCACGGTGAACAGAGACACAGCCATCGCCACCTTTTCCTGCTGCGGCATGAAGAGTCACGCGATCAACGAAGGTTGTCATCTGACTCTTACCTTTCTATAAATTAGGTGGATAAGTAAAAAGCGGGCCCGTATGCACGGACCCGCAATTTTTTAACGTCCGTTGCTTAGGAAACCGGGACGATATTTACAACGCGACGACCACGGGCACTGCCAAACTCCACTGAACCTGAAGCAAGTGCAAATAGCGTGTCATCTTTTCCGATTCCTACATTCTTACCTGGGTGGAACTTGGTGCCACGCTGGCGGACGAGAATCTCGCCGCTGTTAACTACCTGACCACCAAATCTTTTGATTCCAAGAAATTGTGCATTGGAATCGCGACCATTTCGGGTTGAGGAGACGCCTTTTTTCGATGCCATTTATGCCAACCCCTTTACTTCACACCATTAATCGCAGTGATTTTCACGCGAGTGTTCTTAGAACGAAAACCCTGACGACGGCGATAGCCGGTCTTATTCTTAAAGCGCAAGATATGAATCTTTGGACCCTTAACCTCTGAAATAACTTCTCCAGTTACTTTAACTCCAGAGAGCAGCTTTGGATCACTTGTTACTGCTGATCCATCGACAACTAATACAGCAGGAAATGAAACGGTGGAACCGGCAGCTGCATCAATACGATCAACAAAGAGAGTATCGCCAACAGCGACCTTCTCCTGGCGACCGCCAGCCTTAACTATTGCGTACACAATGGTCCTTCCATTTCTTTATCTACTCTTGCCAAAGACCCTTATCGGGGCAGGGGCATAGGTTACGGATTGAGCCTATCTAGGGTCAAACTGAGTTAGGCCGTTACAACTCCAGAGCTGGCAGCCCTGCGTTTACGCCTACTAAAGCCTTTCTTTTGGCCAGAATCTCCATCTTTTTTGGCCGGAGTCACACTTTCTTCAAGGCTTGCTTTCTCATCACTTTCTGAATCATCAGATGAGAGGTCCTCCTCTTTATTAGCCTTTGCAGGAACAAATTCACGATCAAGGCTCTTCTTATTAACTGGCTCCATGTGAACATGAATGCCTCGACCACCACAACTATCACAAGTTGTTGAGAAGGCTTCAATTAGCCCTTGGCCAACTCTCTTTCGAGTCATTTGGACTAAACCAAGTGATGTTACTTCAGCTACTTGATGCTTAGTTCTATCTCTTCCTAAACACTCAACTAATCTGCGCAATACCTGCTCACGATTTGACTCTAAAATCATATCGATAAAGTCGATAACGATAATTCCGCCCAAATCTCGAAGCCTTAATTGACGAGCAATTTCCTCTGCTGCCTCAAGGTTATTTTTAGTAACAGTCTCTTCTAGATTTCCACCCTTACCGATGAACTTTCCAGTATTGACATCAATAACCACCATAGCCTCAGTGCGATCAATAACTAATGAGCCTCCAGATGGCAGATAAACCTTACGGTCAAGTGCCTTAGCCAGCTGCTCATCAATTCTATTTTCAGCAAAGAGATCATTGCCTTGGCTGTATTTTTCAATCTTTGTTAAAAGCTCAGGGGCAATATGGCCAAGATAATTATTAATATCATCCCAAGCATCGCTTCCTTGTACTGTGAGCTTGCGGAAATCTTCATTGAAGATATCTCTAATTACTCGAACCGTTAGATCAGGCTCACCATAAAGAAGTGATGGGGCTGAAGTGCTGGTGTTTTCAGACTTTGCCTTAATGTCATCCCATTGCGCCTTTAGGCGAATCACGTCGCGAGTAAGCTCTTCATCGCTTGCTCCCTCTGCAGCAGTCCTAACAATTACGCCCTCTTCATCAGTGATTAGACCTTTAAGAATTTCTTTTAAGCGCGAGCGCTCAGTATCTGCAAGTCGTCTTGAGATTCCGCTCATTCCCCCACCTGGCACATAAACCAAATAACGACCAGGAAGTGAGATCTGACTGGTTAAACGAGCACCCTTCTGGCCAATTGGATCTTTAGTTACTTGAACTAATACTGATTGACCAGTTTTTAGAACTTTCTCAATCTTTCGCTCTTGATTATCAGCAAGACCTGCTGCATCCCAATTAACTTCGCCGGCATATAAAACAGCATTTCGTCCCTTGCCGATATCAACGAAGGCAGCTTCCATTGAAGGTAAAACGTTCTGGACTTTTCCAAGATAGACGTTTCCAACATATGAAATATTGCTATTGCGATTGACATAGTGCTCAACTAAAACTTTATCTTCCATAATTGCAATCTGAGTTCTATCACCTTGCTGGCGAACTAACATCTCACGATCTACAGATTCACGTCTTGCAAGAAATTCAGCATCGGTAAGAATTGTGCCGCGACGACGATTTTCACGATAATCGTTATATCTAGGTTTATCTCGTCCTCTATCTCTATCGCGATCTTTAAAGCGTCGAGGTGGGCGATCAAAGCTCTTCTTTTCTCTAACCGGCTTTTCTTGAACCGGACGAGGCTCGCGTACTTTAACTACAGTTAATACGCCATCTTCTTCAATCTTTTCACCTGGAGCTACACCTTCAGCCCCTGAGCGACGACGGCGACGGCGTTTCTTAAAACCAACGCTGCCTTCAGAATCACTACTTGGGCCCTGGCTTGTCTCTGAGTTAGTTGTAGGGCTTTCATCTTTTTCTAGCCTGCGACGAGAACGACCTCCCCTGCGACGACGGCGTCGGCGATTTTCTCTCTCCGCCTCACTCTCGCCAGAGACTTCAGCTGAGCTCTTTGCGGCAGGTTTTGCTACAGCTGGCTTTGTCTTTGGGGCAGCAGCAACGGGTGCTGCTTGAAATATTGGAGCTGGGATTACCCCGGCTTTTGATTTCTTCTCTTTGGCAGCAGGAGCGCTCTCGCTCTGTTCTACTGCTTTACTCGCACTTTTCTTTACAGCGCGCTTACGCACTTTTTTTGGCTCTTCGGCCATACGATCAAATCCTTCTTATAAGTTTTCATAAACGCTTTTGTTAAAAGCATTTGCTAAAAAATCTGTGGTGGCGCCTTTTTTTCCGGATCTGCCGACCGCACCTAAAGAGCGGTCTTGGCGACCTCAAGAACGTGAGGCGACTTCGAACTGGGTAAGTATGGCAGATAGTTAAAGCCTTCGCCTAATTAGGCGCAAAAAGCAGCTCTTATCGCGTCCTTTGATAGACATTTTGCAATAGGCCAATAGCGATCAAATTGGCAAACATTGCAGAGCCCCCATATGAGAGAAATAGGAGTGGAACCCCGGTCATTGGCATAAGCCCCATCGTCATTCCAATATTTTCAAAGATTTGAAATGAGAACCAAGCAACAACACCGATACAGACCATTTTGCCAAAGAGATCTGTGGTGGCTCTTGCGATAGCAAAGGCCCGCATCAATACTATGAAATAAAGTAACAAGATAAATGATGAACCAAGAAAACCTAACTCCTCGCCCGCGACTGTAAAAATAAAGTCTGTCTGTTGCTCTGGAACAAATCGTCCATTGGTCTGCGGTCCATCAAATAAACCTTTACCAAGTAATCCGCCTGAACCAATAGTGATACGAGCCTGTCTCAATTGATAGCCACTTGCCTGCGGATCTGCTGACGGATCAACAAAAGATTTTAGGCGATTTAATTGATACTCACTTACCTCACCGCTTGCAATTGCAATATAGACGCCAGCTACTCCAGCAATTAGAAGTCCAATCACCCAATAAAGAGATGCCCCTGAGAGGGCAATCATGGTAATTACCGCTGCAGAGATAATTAGCACAGTTCCTAAATCTGGCTGAGCAACAATCAAAATAATTGGAAGCGCTGCAACTCCTAGCGCTTGCAAGACCTGCCTATCACTTGGTCGATCCTCTCCTGCCATGCGCTCTGAGAGAATAAGAGCCATTCCAACAATAATTGAAATCTTTGCTAGCTCTGCTGGTTGAAATTGCAAGCCCCCTGGAAATGAAATCCAAGAGCGAGCGCCATTAACTGTTGAACCAAGTCCAGGAATTAATACTGCAATAAGACCTAATACGCCAAAGCCCCAGAGAAATGGTGTGTAGGCCCGAAGAAGGCGGTAATCAACAAGAGTTGTGCCATAGGCCAGGGCAATACCAATAATGACATTAACTATCTGGCGCTTTAGGTAGTACTCAGGATCTAGTCCATTAGCAGCAAACCAATCTCTAGTCGCTGCATAAACCAAGACAATGCCAATCAAGAGAAGCATAAATACTGCCAAGTTCAAAACTTGATCTGTGCCTGCAAAGAATCCTTTTTTACCCTGACCTTTTAGGGAAATTTTCATGGCAGCGCTACCTTTGCAGAATCAATTCTTGGAAGTTTTTTCGGTGTTCCATTAGGAAATATTGCTACGCGGCCATTGGTGCCAAAGATATGTTCGTAGATTTTTCTCACGCCAACACCACTAGTGCTGGCACCAAAACCACCCTGACTTACCATCATAACAACGGCATATTCTGGTTTCTTGCTTGGAGCAAAAGAGGCAAACCAAGAAGTGTCATCTTTACTTGAGCCATCAAGATTTCTACCAAACACCTGACCGGTTCCAGTTTTTCCACTTACCTCAACTCCAACTCCAGAGAATGCTCCAGTTGCAGTGCCTGAGGTAACCACTGCTCGAAGGGAATTCTGCAGAAATTTTAAAGTTGATTTCTTCATTGGAAGGCGACCACTGATCTCTGGTTTAAATTCCTTTACTACTCTGCCACTTGGCTCAACAATCGCTTTGGCAACCTTTGGCACCATTAACTTGCCACCATTTGCAAGAGCTGAATAGGCCACAGCTAATTGCAATGGCGTCATCAAAGTATCTCCCTGGCCGATTGAGAAGTTGACCATATCTCCCGCTCTGACTTTGTCGCCATCAAGGCAATTCTCTCGGGCAATCTCAATAAGATATGGCGTGAGCTGAGATTTCTTAGCCTTTTCGGTGTAATTACAGTAGAAATCCTTATTCTTTTCATACCAATTTAACTTCCACTGCCTATCTGGAAGACGTCCTGATAACTCGGAAGGAAGATCAACTCCGGTCTTTTTCCCTACCCCAAATCCCTTTGCTGAATCGAAGAAGTAATCATTTGGGCTTGGTTTTGGCTTTAATCCGCCATCTCGAACCCATTCGTCATAGGCAATCTGATACCAGATTGAATCGCAAGAAATTGCCATAGCAGTTGTCATACTGATTCGACCGGCAGCCTTGCTATCAAAATTCTTAAAAGTTCTATCACCGATTTGAACTTCAGCTGGACACTCATATGTAGTTTTCAGGCTATATCCAGCATCAACTGCTGCAGAAAGTGAAACGACTTTAAATGTTGAGGCTGGAGCAAATTCACCTTGGATTGCCCGTGATAGCGCTGGCACTCCGCTCTTTTCGCTATAGAGATCTCTTGCCTGGTTAACAGTGATTCCATTTTCCCAAATATTTAAATCATAATCAGGATATGAGGCCATCGCTAGAACTTCGCCAGTCTTCACATCCATAACAATGGCAGCCCCAGAATCTCCGCGATATCCATTAGCCCTTGCGCGAAAGACTGCATCTTTGAGTTCTACTTCAACTGCAGCTTGTAATTTAGCATTCAGGTTTAAAACTAGATGATTACCGGGAACTGGCGCTCTATTGAGTGATTCTTGTCTAACTATTTCTTTTCGATCGACTATTACAGTCCTAATTCCCGGAACTCCACGAAGTTGTTCATCGTAGAGCAATTCGATTCCAGCTTTACCAATCAATTCATTTCGATAATATCGTTTTCCTTCTTCATTATTTAGATTCTTTTCGGTAATTGGCCCCAAATAACCCAGTACATGGGTAGCTTTCTGCCCGGCAAGTGATGGATAAGATCGGATTGAAACTGGTTTAGCATCGATTCCAGGAAAGAGGTCCGATTTTTCTAGAATAGTAAATACTTGATTCTCAGTTGCATCTTTGGTTATTGGAATTGGTTGATAGCGATTTCCATTCCAGCATCCATTTCGCTCACCACTTGCTAGCTCGCCGCAGAGCCTAGTTCTGGTGTAGATATCGTTGTATTCCAGTTTTAAAACCTCTGCCACTCTGGTTAATACTGAAAATCCTTTATCTTCTAACTTATCTAGAACTGATCGATCAGCTGTGACCATTAGCCCTGCTTTATTGGTTGCAAGAGCATTTCCTTCATGATCGACAATCAACCCACGAAGAGCTGGGGTGACGATATCTCTGCTTTGAATATCAAGTGCTGCTTCTTGATAGCGCGGACCGTCTGCAATCTGAAGATAAAAGAGTCGGCCAAATAAAGAGAGCATTAGTGAGATAACCAATACTTGGGCAACAAGAAGTGTTAGCGCTGAACGATCTCTCATTTATCGCTGCCTTGCGGTTAGTGTGACTTTATATAGCTTCATTGCAAGCGGGATATAAAGCGGTGAGAGAAGGGCGCTCCAGAGGGCATTTCCTGAAATACTTCTAATTACATATGAGGCAGAGCCAACTTCTTGACCCAAGATCGCGCCAAATAATAAGAAGAGGATTAAAGCAAATGAGCTTGCTATGACTGCAACACTTAGCATTACCAGCGGGCTTAACTCAGCATCTAGCGCCGCTCTAACATTACTTGCTAGCAGATAACTCATTGAGGTAAGCACAAGAGTCCAAAGCCCAAAAGGTGCTTCAAGAGTTGGCGATAGATCCAGAATCAAACCAGCAATAAATCCAGTAACTACAGCGCTATTTCTCTGATCTTGAATTATCCAGGCCATAAAAAAAGCAAGATAGAGTGAAAATCCTGCAACTAAAAAATTAATCTGACTTATTAAAGCCTCTTGCAAAAGGAAGAGAGATAGAAAAATTAGCAAGACTTTTGGCAGGCGATTAATCTCCATAGCCTTATTCCTTTGGTGTGGGGCTAGGTGTTACAAATACCGTAACTGTTGGAGCAGGCCTTGGGGCTTGAGGCACTAAGGCATCGCCAGGATCTCCGGCAACTGCTGATAAGACTACGCTCACCACTGAGAGAGAATTTAGGTCAACAAATCCATTAACCCTTCCCTCTTTTGTTAATTGGCCAACGGTATTTTCAACATAACTAATTCTTCCAACTGGCACTCCTGGAACAAAAGGCTTATCTCCAGAGCTTCCACGTGCTAGCAAAACATCACCAACGCTAATTGCTGAGGTTGCACTTAGCATCTGTAGTGAGTAGCTCTTATCACCTTGTCCAAGCAGGATTCCCATATCTTGCTTTCCAGCAACCCTTACGCCAATTCGAAAAGATGGATCATTCATTAAAAGCACAATTGATGATGAAGCGGTAGTTGATTTAACTACTCCGACAAGTCCGCCCGCTGCAATGACTGTCATATCTCGTCGTACTCCAGAATCACTGCCAATATCTAAAACTATAGTTTCACTAAATGTTCCCGTTGCGCCTTTGCTAATCACTCTTGCAGACACTGTCTTATAGCGAGCTTTGCCAGCCAGATCCAAAACGCCTTTTAGCGACTCTAATTGCGCTAGCGTATTTTCATTGAAAATAACTTGACTCTTTAACTCTTGATTCTCTTCTTCTAACTTCTCTATTTTTGCTTTACTCCTGCCTAAATTACTGACCTCGGAGAAAAAATCACCAACTGGTGAGAATAAATTATTTGCTAGCCGCTCAACAGGAGCTAAAACACTTTGAGTACCACTTCTAAGCGATGAGAGAAGACTTACTCCCCTTAAATCAAGAGTGATAATGAAAAGCGAGGTCACCAATAGTGAGATCCAAAGGAGCCTACTTCTATTAGATCCTCGAGTTGCCATGTGTTAACTAACGGCGAGGCTCGGAGATCAGAACTTTCTCTAGCGCCTCAAACTCTTCAACGCACTTTCCAGATCCTTCAACCACAGCATTTAGTGGTCGATCTGCAATGTGAATCGGCATATTTGTTTCATGGCGCAATCTTTCATCTAAGCCTTTTAGAAGGGCTCCTCCGCCAGTAAGTACGATTCCGCGATCCATTAAATCTGCCGCTAACTCTGGTGGAGTCTTATCAAGGGTTCCCTTAACAGCATTAACAATTGCATTTACTGGTTCTTCAATTGCTTTACGGATATCTTCAGATGAAACAACGATTGTTTTTGGTAGCCCTGTTGCTAAATCTCTTCCTCTAATTTCAGCATCTGGTTCATCACGAAGAGGATATGCAGATCCAATTGCCATCTTTATCTCTTCTGCCGTGCGCTCACCAAGTAATAGCGAGAACTCCTTCTTAACCCAGTTAATAATGGCATGATCAATCTCATCTCCACCAACACGAATTGATAAAGCAGAGACAATCCCGCCAAGTGAAATCACGGCAACCTCTGTAGTTCCACCGCCAATATCAACCACCATGTTTCCAGTTGGTTCATGGATTGGAAGACCAGCGCCAATTGCTGCTGCCATTGGCTCCTCAATTATGTAAACCTTTCGAGCTCCCGCTTCATATCCGGCATCTTTGACCGCGCGCTGCTCCACTCCAGTAATTCCTGAAGGAACACAGATCACAATTCTTGGCTTTGCAAGATAGGTGCGCTTATGAACCTGGCGGATGAAGTATTTAATCATTAGAGCAGTGGTATCAAAGTCTGCAATAACGCCATCTTTAAGAGGGCGAATGGCCACAATATTTCCTGGCGTTCTTCCAATCATCTTCTTGGCTTCAGTTCCAACTGCAAGAACTGCGCCAGTATCTTGATTAACGGCAACCACGCTTGGCTCATTAAGAACGATACCTCTGCCACGAACATAAACCAAGGTATTTGCTGTTCCTAAATCTATAGCCATGTCTCGTCCTAGGAAGGACCAGTCAGTTTTGAACTTTGCCATTTAATCGCTCCTTACAAGTTAGGGAAGAAAATCTTTATCTCACGCTGCGCTGATTCAACTGAATCAGAGCCATGCACGATATTTTGCACAACTTTAGTTCCTTGATCACGGGCTAAATCTCCTCGAATTGAACCAGGTGAGGCAAGTGTGGGATCAGTTGCTCCTGCTAGAGATCTAAAGCCCTCAATCACTCTCTGGCCTTCAGCAATCATCGCAACGATTGGACCTGAGGACATAAATTCTAGAAGCGGTTCATAGAACGGTTTGCCTTGATGTTCTGCGTAATGATTAGCTAGAAGATCTTTATCTGCAGTTAACATTCTAAGTGCAACGATTTTATATCCCTTGCTCTCAATACGTCTGATTACTTCGCCAACTAAACCACGACGCACTCCATCTGGTTTAACCAAGATCAGGGTGCGCTCTGCTGGCGTTGACGAGTTACTCACGGGGTAAGTCTATGGGCATTTCTAACTGCCCGAATCTGGCTCCTCTGCCTTGGCTATCTGGGCCGCTTTGGCCGCCTCACCCTTTCGACCCAAGATAATTGCCGCCACCCAGAGTCCAAGAAATAGGGATCCCAGAATAAACATCGTGGGGATAAAGAAACCATAAGCAATGAGCAGAATCTGGGTTAACCAACCTAAAGCCCAGCCAACTTTAAATTTCAAAAGGCCCGATGAGAAAAAAGCCAAGAGCGCAATTAGCGCGCCAAAGTAAAGACTATTCTTCGTTGAAAGATCTTTAGCAACAAGAAGAGCAAAGCCAATGATTAAAAACTCCATAATCAAAACACTTCTAGCTAGCATCTTCATGGCTTTTAAATTCCCTTTCTTCGAATTATCGCTCTAGCCTCACCGGCGCTAACAACTGATCCAGCAATTAAGACTGCGGTGTTTGAATCATTAAGGGCATTGCTAGTTCTTGCCATATCTACTGCTTGAGTGATTCCTTGCTCTAAATCGTCGGAGGCACTAACTCGATCACTTCCAAAAATCTCCATAGCAAGTGATTTTAGTTCATCTACATCTGCAGCGCGATGTGAGCTATTTCTAGTTACTATCACTCGATCTAAAACAGGCTCAAGTGCTTCAAGGATGCCAGAGACATCTTTATCACCCATGGGAGCAATGACTCCAATTAGCGCTGCGAAATCAAATTCCTCGCTGATTGTCTTTTTCAAAGACTCTGCGCCATGAGGATTATGGGCCGCATCAATAATGATGGTGGGGTTTCTCCCAACAATCTCACATCTTCCAGGTGATGTGGCGTTAGCAAATGCCTGGCGCACTATTTCTTCATCAAGCTTTGTCTCACCTGAAAAGACCTCAACAGCAGCAAGAGCAGTAGCAGCATTACTTGCTTGATGCTGTCCATAGAGCGGAAGATATAAATCTTCATACTGTCCATAAACACCAGAGATATTCAGCATCTGCCCACCTAAAGCCAGAGCCCTTGATTTGAGGCTAAATTCAATACCTGACCTAATTGGAGTGACATCAGCTTTGGCGCAAGCTCGCATCAAAACAGCTGCCACATCACTTTCTTGCTCAGCTAGAACAACAAATGAGTTTTGCTTAATAATTCCTGATTTAGTTTGAGCAATCTTTTC
>CANNDP010000017.1 GCA_947503395.1 Actinomycetota bacterium | reverse complement strand
CCGTTGGCTCCAATGAGGGAGACAATTTCACCTTGGTTTACAACAAGTGAAATGCCCTTAACTGCCTCGATTTTTCCATAGGCAACACGAAGATCTTTAATTTCAAGACGCATCTTCAGGTACTCCTAAATAAGCCTCAATTACTCTCTTATCATCTTGAACGTTTCGAGGTGAGTCATCAGCAATTTTCTGTCCGAAATCTAGAACAACGACTCGATCTGAGACTTTCATAACAAGAGACATATCGTGCTCAATCAAAAGCACGGTATATCCAGCATCACGAATTTTTCTAATTGTTGCTGCTAGCTCAACCTTTTCTGCTGGATTAAATCCAGCTGCCGGTTCATCAAGTAGAAGTAACTTTGGCTCCGCTCCCATCGCTCTTGCAATCTCGAGTCTTCTCTGTACGCCATAAGGAAGATTCTTTGCCAGGCGATCTGAATACTCGCCAATTCCGATGAAATCTAATAGCTCCTGCGCTCTTGCTTTGTCGCGCTTTTCTTCGCGACGTGAAATTGGGAACCCGAATAACCCTGAAACTAAACCGGATTTCTTATGGGTATCAGCAGCGGTCATTACATTTTCAAGAGCAGTCATATCTCCCCAGAGTCGAATATTCTGGAAGGTTCTAGCTATACCTCTTTTTGTAATCTTATAGCGCTTAACTCCAGCTAAAGATTTCCCATCAAAAATAATCTCACCTGATGTTATTTGATATACGCCGGTGATGACATTGAATACCGTTGTCTTGCCCGCACCATTTGGACCAATCAGACCCAAAATTTCTTTCTCTTTAACATCAAAGGTCACATCACTTAGTGCAGTAACACCACCGAATTTCATAGTCACATTCTTTAGCTCTATCAAGGATTTGTTCATGAGGCATCCTTTTTGACAATTGCTTTTTCACGTTTCTTCCTAGGAAGAATTCCATCTGGGCGCAGATTCATCATGATGACCAGAACTAAGCCAAAAACAAGAAGACGGGCTTCTGATAAGAAACGAATACGGTCAGGCAGATAACCAAGAATAACTGCGCCAAGAATGACTCCCCAGATATTTCCCATGCCACCAAAGACTACGCAGGCGAGGATTAATATCGAGATTTGAAGTGTGAAGTTATCTGGAGCAATAAACAAAGTCTTTGAGGCATAGAGAACGCCAGCAGCTCCACCAACGGATGCGCCAAGGACAAATGCCCAGACTTTATATTTAAATGTTGGAACGCCAAGTAACTCTGCTGCATCTTCATCTTGACGAATCGATTCCCAGGCACGGCCAGCGCGGCGCGCAGAGAGTCGTCTTACCATCCAGATGGCTAGCAAGATAAGAATCAAAAGAGTCCAGTAATAAATGCGGTGACTATCAAAGGCATATTCAATACCAAATATCCCAGGAGGAGTTGGAATTCCTTGGATTCCCTCAGACCTTCCCAAAGCTCCAAGGTTTAGCGCAACAATTCTGACAATCTCTCCAAAACCCAAAGTGATAATTGCTAGATAATCGCCACGCAGTTTTAGAGCTGGAACACCTAGAATAATTCCAGAGAACATAGCCATAGCAATTCCAATTGGCAGAATCTCCCAGGTATTTAAATCAGTCTTGGTTCCAAGTAATCCCATGGTGTATGCACCAATTGCAAAAAATGCCACATAGCCAAGATCTAATAGACCGCTCTTTCCGATAACAATATTTAAGCCAATGGCCATTAGAACAAACATGGCAATTGGATAAACCAGAACTGATTCGTAATCAGCTACTGGGGTATTAAGAAAAGTTCCACCCATAAATGGCAGCGCCGCAACAATTGCAATGGCACCTACGGCTATAACTATGCGACCAATGCGTCCCTGGTTCTCCCAGATCTCTGCTCCCTTATCGCGAAGATTAAACATCATGCCCTCGTCTGGGTTAGCGCTTCACCGAATAACCCGTTCGGTTTGGTGTAGAGAACTAAAACGAGAACTATAAATACTGTTACAGCCTTCCATTGCGTGCCAAGGAAGAATGAGGCATAGGTCTCAAGTAGCCCAAGAGCAAGGCCGCCATAGAAGGCGCCTTTAATATTTCCAATTCCACCCAAAATAGCGGCAGTAAATGCTGCAATTCCCAATTCAAATCCAATAAATGCCGAGGTATTTTCATACTTTAAGGTGTAGAAAAATCCTGCCGCGCCTGTCATTAAGCCACCAACTAAAAATGTTGCAGAAATTACTCCATCAATATTTATACCCATCAAGCGAGCTGCATTTGGATTCATTGATACAGCGCGGATTGCTTTACCCATTCGAGTTTTATTGACGAAGGTTATGAGAATTGCAAAGAGAACTAGAGCTGAGATTACGATTATGGTGTTATCTATTCGAATACCAGCATCAAAGAATTGACCAAGAAATTTCTTTTCCATTGCTCGAGGGCTTGCCACTGGTCTGGAATCAGTAAGGATTCGAACAGACTCTGAAAGCACCATTGAGACACCGATTGCTGAAATCAAAGGAGCAAGAACTCCAGAGTTCATCCTTCGCAATCTGCGGTAAGCCACCATCTCAACTAACATTGAGAGAATTCCTGAAACTAGCATCGCAAAAATTAGCGCCGTTCCAAGAATTAACCATAAGCGAAAGCCAGTTGCATACTCTGAAACTTGAGTAAACTTAAATAAATCTCTAATTATGATAATCGTGGCAAATGTGCCAACCATAAATATCTCTGAATTTGCAAAATTGATCATGCGCAGGACGCCGTAAACCATTGTGTAGCCAAGAGCTATGAGGATGTAAATAAAGCCAAGGCTTAAGCCGCCAAAAGTCAGCGACCAGAACTGATCTAGAAAGTTTCCTATCAAGGCGCCTGATTCCTATCTAAAACTTTGATTTAAAGTTTCGGCAGGCCCCCTAATTGAGAGCCTGCCGAAGACTATTTTCCTACTTTTTTACTTTACTGGACCGTCGAACTTGATGACGCCGCCCTTAACTACGAAGCCATTCAACGCGCCACCAGCGACATCGCCATAAGCATCAAACTTAATGGTGGTGCCGGTTAGTGACTTGCCGCTATATGACTTAACGCACTTAAGCATTGCATCACGAGTTGAAACACCCTTTGCAATACATGCTAGGTAGACGTTTGTGGCATCGATGGACTCAGCAGCGTAAACGCCTGAGGCCTTACCCATCTTCTTTGCGAAATCTGCTTCAAGCTTTGCATCGATTTCAGCAAGTGGGACTGTTCCTGCAGTTAGACGAACACCCTCGAGAACTGATGCTGGAGCAAGAGTTACGAAAGTTGGGCTTAGTACGCCGTCGCCGCCTGCAAGGATTCCGGTGTATCCGCTATCACGAAGCTGCTTGAAGAATGGTGCAGCCTGTGGGAAGTAACCGGTATAGATAACAACGTTTGCAGCTGCAGTCTTGATCTTAGAGATCGTTGCAGACCAGTCAGTTGTCTTGTCAGAAACGCTATCAAATCCAGCTGATTGACCAGCAGGAATTGAAGGCTTCATGTAATCAACTAGACCAACGCCGTAAGCTGATTGATCATCAACTACGAATACCTTAGGTGATGAGACACCCTTGGTTGCTAGTTTAAATAGTGCTGGACCCTGAACCTTGTCGGTTGGTGGGATGCGGTGGAACACTGGGAATCCAATGTTTCCTGCAGCTGGGTCAGTGATTGACACGCGAGTTGCAGATGGTGAAATCATTGGCAGGTTACGTTGCTTGTAATAAGGAAGTGCGGCAATTGTTGCACCTGAGTAAGCAGCGCCAACAAGACCAATGATCTTCTTGTTTGATGCGATTCCTGGAGCAACCTTTGCAGATTGTGCTGGATCGCCCTGGTCATCTGCCTGAACAACCTTAACTACATACTTACCTTTGTTCTTCGCGTTAAAGAGTTTGACTGCATAAAGCATGCCAGCCAATTCGTCCTGACCAACTGATGCTTCTTCACCAGTTAGAGGACCCTGAAACGCGAGAGTGATTGTCTTAGCTGCTGCATTTGACGCTGGTGCAACTGCAACCAGTGACGCAGCTGCCAGTGCGGCCGCTGCAGCAACCGAAATTAATCCACGCTTTTTCATTTAGTACCTTTCATTCATGATCATGCCCCCTGGGACAGGGAGGGGTGAAGGTTAGCCTTAGGTTCAGCAGCGAGGCAACCGGGTTTATCGCTTGGAGAATTACATTCCTGTTACTTTTTGATGAAAAGCGGTGCATACCTACTTATTAGGAGCAGCCGAGGGGTCAATTACCGCCCTGGCCACCTCTTTCATCGAAATTCGCCGGTCCATCGCTGCCCGCTGAATCCATGAGAATGCCTCAGGCTCTGAGAGGTTTAGGGCCTTCATCAAAATTCCCTTAGCCCTGTCAATTAACTTTCTACTCTCAAGTCTTTCATGAAGATCACTTACCTCAAGTGCTAAAGATTTCATCTGTCTATGACGACTAATTGAGATCTCAATTGCTGGGATTAGATCGTTGATTGTAAAAGGTTTAACAACATATGCCATCGCTCCAGCATCACTTGCTCGCTCTATCAAATCTTTCTGGCTAAATGCGGTCAGCATTAGAACTGGCGAGAATTCGATTATCTGAGTTGCAGCCGAGATTCCATCAAGGATTGGCATCTTCACATCAAGAATTGCTAAATCAGGTTTTAACTCTTTAGCAAGATCGATTGCTTCTTGGCCATTACTTGCCTGGCCAACTACTTCATATCCAGATTCACTTAGCATCTCAACCAAATCCATACGTATCAATGTTTCATCCTCAGCAATTAGGATGCGATGCGCTCCAGATTTAATATTAGTACTCACGTGCCTCGAGTCGGATTTGAACCGACACTATGCGGTGTTTGAGACCGCCCTCTCTACCGTTGGAGTACCGAGGCTAGATGAAATTCAAGAATATTCTAGCGATAGGCAGGAGCAACGCCACTAACAGCATCTCCCACCTTATGAACGCGCATAGCATTGGTTGAGCCAGGAATTCCTGGAGGGGAGCCCGCAACAATCATAATCAATTCACCAACAGCTACTCTCTTACTTTCAATCAAAATCGTATCTACCTGCTTGACCATCTCATCAGTAGTGGTAACTAATGGGGTTAGAAGTGGTTCAACCCCCCAAGTTAGTGCCATCTGATTATATGTAGCAGTATCAGGGGTGAGTGCCAAAATTGGAATTGGCGATCTAAGTCTTGACATTCTTCGCGCTGAATCCCCGCTCTTAGTAAATGCCGACAAAACTTTTGCCCCAATTGTTAGGCCAACCTCGGTTGCAGCCTTTGTTATTGCCCCACCTTTAGTTTTTGGGTTGTGTTGCAGAGCTGGAATTAAGTGAAGCGCTTCCTTCTCAGTCTTTTCAATGATTCGAGCCATAGTTGATACTGCCTCAATTGCAAATGCTCCCACGCTAGTCTCGCCTGAAAGCATCAAAGCATCAGCGCCATCAAGAACGGCATTAGCGCAATCTGTAGCTTCAGCTCTTGTTGGCCGAGAGTTATTAATCATTGAATCGAGCATCTGAGTTGCAACAATTACTGGCTTTGCATTTTCCCTAGCAAGGGTGATGCAGCGCTTCTGCACAAGTGGAATATCTTCAATCGGCATTTCGACTCCAAGATCACCACGAGCGACCATAATTCCATCAAATGCTAGAACTATCTCCTCTAGATTATCGACCGCTTGAGGTTTTTCAATCTTGGCGATAACAGGAATGCGATGGCCCACTTCATCCATTACTTTGTAAACATCATCGATATCTTTTGCAGATCTTACAAATGATAAAGCGATGAAGTCTGCTCCGGCTTTAAGTCCCCATCGCAGATCTTCAATATCTTTCTCACTCATGGCAGGAACAGATACTGCAACTCCTGGAAGATTAATTCCTTTGTTATTAGAAACAAATCCTGGCTCAATAACTTTCGTTATTACATCGCTACCCTTAACCTCAATAACCTGAACTGTTACCTTGCCATCATCAATTAGAATCAAATCTCCTGCTCTGCAATCACCGGTAAGCCCTTTATAGGTGGTTGATACGCGAGATTTATCGCCAGCGATGTCATCGGTGGTAATTGTAAAAGTATCTCCACGAACTAACTCATGAGGACCGTTTTCAAATCTTCCTAGGCGAATCTTTGGCCCTTGAAGATCAACCATGATTGCAACAGGCTGCTTAACACGCGCAGCCTCAGCTCTTACTAAATCTAGACGGTTTTGATGCTCTTCATATCCACCATGGGAGAGATTTAGCCTTGCCACATTCATTCCAGCTCGAATTAGCTCAGATACTTTTTCAACGCTCTCAACTGCAGGGCCCATGGTGCAGACAATTTTGGCGCGGCGCATGTGCTTACTTTATTGCCTTATTTGGCATAAGAGTAATTAGCAAGGAATTAAACCGTTAGTGGTCGAGCAGTTGGCTCAATCGGCGATGGCAACTGCGTATGTCCCATTAGATCTGCATCTACTGCGGAAGCAGCGCTTCTCCCCTCTGCAATCGCCCAAACAATTAGCGATTGACCACGTCCTGCATCACCGCAGATATAGACCGAATCAACATTGGTGCGATATGAATTATCCCGAGCAATATTTCCGCGAGGATCAAGTTTTAACTCGAGCGCCTTTACTAATTCATTCTTCTCAGGGCCAGTAAAGCCCATGGCTAGTAAGACCATATCTGCTGGAAGGTCCCTTGAAGTCCCTGGAACTTTTTCAAACTTTCCATCAACATACTTTGTCTCAACTATTTTCAAGGCAGTCAATTGCCCAGCGCTATCACCAATAAATTCTTCAGTCGATATTGAATAAAGCCGCTCGCCTGATTCCTCATGCGCGCTACTTACTCGATAAGTCATTGGATAAGTTGGCCATGGCTGTGAGTCAGAGCGCTCATCACTTGGCCTTGGCATAATCTCAATTTGAGTAACACTTGCAGCTCCTTGACGGATTGCAGTTCCTAGACAATCAGCGCCAGTATCTCCCCCACCTAAAATGATTACATTTTTACCCTTGGCATTAATCGGTGGCTGCTCAGAAGGTAATTCATTGAGGGCTTGCTTGTTTCCCCATGGCAGATATTCCATCGCTTGATAAACGCCATTAAGTGATCTTCCCGGGATATCGAGTTCACGCCACTGAGTCGCCCCTACAGCTAAAACTATTGCGTCATATTTAGTGCGAAGCTCTGCAGCGCTGATATCAACTCCAACATTAACTCCTGCTCTAAATCTTGTTCCTTCGCGCTGCATCTGGTTTATGCGGCGATCAAGAATTGCCTTCTCCATTTTAAATTCCGGAATGCCATAGCGGAGTAATCCTCCAACTTTCTCGCCTTTTTCATAGACCACAACAGTATGACCTGCTCTAGTTAATTGCTGGGCTGCGGCAAGACCTGCCGGCCCTGAGCCAATAACTGCAATGGTTTTGCCAGTCATGCGATCTGGTTGCAGCGGCTTCACATTTCCACTTTGAAATCCCTCTTCAATAATTCTTAACTCAACTTGTTTGATAGTCACTGGATCTTGATTAATACCCAGAACACAAGCTGTTTCGCAGGGAGCAGGGCAAAGCCGTCCAGTAAATTCAGGGAAATTATTAGTTGCATGGAGGCGATCTAGCGCATCTACCTTTTCATTTCGCCAAATCAAGTCATTCCACTCTGGAATTAAATTTCCTAATGGACAGCCCTGATGACAGAAAGGAATTCCACAATCCATACACCTTCCTGCTTGCTTTTGAAGAGATGAGAACTCTTGCTCCTCATAAACCTCACGCCAATCTCTGATTCGAACATCTACTGGGCGACGTTTTGGAACTTCTCTTCCAGTATTTAGAAAGCCACGGGGATCAGCCATTTAGCGCCTCCATAATTGCATCATCAGATGATTTTCCTTCGCGCTCTGCCTTATCAATTACTGCCAGCACCTTGGCATAATCCCTTGGCATCACAAGTGAGAATCTCTTCAATGCTACCTGCCAATTGCCAAGTAATTCATGAGCAATTAAAGAACCAGTCTCTGCATGGAAACGAGAGAGTATGGATTTGAGTTTCTCCTCTTGGTCTTTAGGGATAGATAAAACATCCACCATCTCGGTATTTACTAGCGATGGGATTAAATCAAGAACAAATGCTCGGCCACCTGACATGCCAGCTGCAAAGTTTCGCCCTGTTCTGCCAAGAATGACCACAGTTCCACCGGTCATATATTCGCAGCCATGATCGCCAACACCCTCAACAACAGCTAGCGCTCCAGAGTTTCTTACACAGAATCTCTCGCCCACTATTCCTCTTACAAAAATCTCCCCTTGAGTAGCGCCATACCCAATAACATTTCCAGCAATTACATTTTCATGGGAAGCAAACTTTGCCTTCTCATCAGGGCGAAGAATTACTCGACCGCCAGATAGCCCCTTTCCAAGATAATCATTGGTATCTCCATAGAGGCGAAGAGTGAGCCCGCGTGGAATAAATGCTCCTAGCGATTGACCTGCAGAGCCATGGAAGGTGATATCAATTGTGTCATCGGCAAGGCCTTGACCGCCATATTTTCTAGTAATTTCAGAGCCCAGCATCGTTCCAACTGTTCGATTACCATTTCTAATCTTCATCTGCAATTTAATTGGAGACTTACTTTCTAAGGCGATCTGTGAAAGTTTTATTAGCTCATTATCTAGAGCAGCTTCAAGCCCATGATCTTGAGTCGTGGTATTTCTACGCGCAGATCCTGATGCTGATTCTGGCGCAGCAAGAATTGGTGATAAATCAAGTCCACTTGCCTTCCAATGCTCCACTGCAGCAGAAGTTTCTAGACTTTCAACTGCGCCGACTGCTTCGCTAAGACTTCTAAAACCTAGGCTTGCAAGAATCTCTCTTACCTCCTGAGCAATGTATTCAAAGAAAGTTTCAACGAATTCTGGCTTTCCAGTAAAGCGTTTTCTTAGCTCTGGATTTTGAGTTGCAACACCAACTGGGCAGGTATCTAAGTGACAGACTCGCATCATCACACAACCTGAAACCACTAGTGGCGCGGTAGCAAAACCAAATTCCTCTGCTCCAAGCAGGGCGGCAATAACCACATCTCTTCCTGTCTTCATCTGTCCATCGGTTTGAACCACGATGCGATCTCTTAGTCCATTTAGCATCAGAGTCTGTTGGGTTTCAGCAAGACCTAGCTCCCACGGAGCGCCGGCATGTTTGAGGGAAGTTAGTGGAGATGCTCCAGTTCCACCATCATGGCCAGAGATTAAAACAACATCGGCATGCGCCTTGCTAACTCCTGCTGCAACAGTGCCGACTCCAACTTCAGCCACGAGTTTTACATGGATACGCGCTCTGTTATTTGCATTCTTTAAATCGTGAATTAGTTGAGCTAAATCTTCAATCGAGTAAATATCATGATGTGGCGGCGGCGAGATTAAGCCAACTCCAGGAGTTGAGTATCGAACCTTGGCGATCCAGGGGTAAATTTTATTTCCAGGCAATTGCCCACCTTCTCCAGGTTTAGCTCCTTGCGCCATCTTTATCTGAATATCATCGGCATTTACTAAATACTCACTTGTTACACCAAATCTTCCTGAAGCAACTTGCTTGATTGCAGATCTTGCTGAATCGCCATTGGCTTGAGGAATGAAACGCTCAGGATCTTCGCCGCCTTCTCCAGTATTTGATTTAGCGCCGATTCGATTCATAGCAATTGCTAGCGTTTCATGTGCTTCTTGCGAGATTGAGCCATAGGACATAGCTCCAGTTGAAAACCTCTTAACAATTTCTGAAACAGGCTCAACTTCATCTATAGCTAATGGTTTTCTTAGTCCTTGCTTAAAGGTGAAGAGACCGCGAAGCGTCATCAAAGATTTAGATTGATCATCTACTCGCTTGGTATATCTCTGGAAGATGTCATAGCGCTTTGATCTTGTGGCATGTTGGAGAGCAAAGACAGTCTCTGGATCAAAGAGATGAGGTTCGCCATCTCGCCTCCATTGATACTCCCCACCAATTGGAAGGCGTTTAGATCCTGGAACTTCTCCCCCAGGAGGATATGCGATGTGATGGCGCGCAATTGTTTCTTGAGCAATTACTTCAAGATCTACCCCGCCAAGGCGCGAAGTTGTTCCAACAAAGTATTCATTGACTAATGCTTGTGATAAACCGATTGCTTCAAAGACTTGCGCACCGGTGTAGGAGGCAATCGTTGATATTCCCATCTTGGACATAACTTTTAAAACGCCTTTGCCCAATGACTTAATTAAATTCTTAACTGCCTTCTCTGGCGTAATGCCTGTAATAACTCCAGTTAAAACTAAATCCTCAGCGCTCTCCATGGCTAGATATGGATTTACCGCAGCAGCTCCGTAGCCAATTAAAAGCGCAACGTGGTGAACTTCTCTTACCTCACCACTTTCAACAACTAATCCAACTTTAGTTCTTGTTTTCTCGCGAATGAGGTGATGATGCACTGCCGAGGTTAGAAGTAGGGATGGAATCGGTGCATTCTCAGCATCTCCATCACGATCAGAGAGAATGATAATTCGGGCTCCTTGAGAGATTGCCTCAGAGACCTCAGCTCGAATCTCCTCAATTCTCTCTTGCAAACCTTGTCCGCCTCTAGAGATTGGAAAGAGGCCGCGTATTACATAGGTAGAGAGCCCTGGATGATTGTTATCAGCATTGACGTTAATTATTTTTGCAAGTTCATCATTATCTATAACTGGAAAGGCCAAAGAAATCTGTCTACACGATGCTGGGCCTGGATCTAGAAGATTATGTTCTGGTCCAATGGATCCCCCAAGTGAGGTAACTAGCTCCTCTCTAATTGCATCAAGTGGTGGATTTGTTACTTGTGCAAAGAGCTGCGAGAAGTAATCAAACAAGAGTCGCGGCTTAGCAGAGAGAGCTGCAATCGGAGTATCAGTTCCCATAGATCCGATTGGTTCAATTCCACTTTTTGCCATCGGAGTGACAATCATTCTTAACTCTTCTTCGGTATAACCAAATGCGCGCTGTCTTCTTAAAACAGATGAGTGTGGATAAATGATGTGCTCTCGAGCTGGTAAATCAGAGAGGCGCACAATTCCGGCATGGAGCCATTCACCATAAGGAGCGTTAGTTGCAAGGCTCTGCTTAATCTCTTCATCCTCGATGATGCGACCAGATTGGATATCAACAAGGAACATGCGGCCTGGTTGAAGTCTTCCCTTGCGAATAACTTTTTCTTGCGGAATATCTAACACGCCAACTTCACTTGCCAGCACTACCAAACCATCATCTGTGACCCAGTAGCGAGATGGACGCAATCCATTTCGATCCAATACTGCGCCAATCTGCTTTCCATCTGTGAAGGTAACGCAAGCTGGTCCATCCCATGGCTCCATTAAAGAAGCATGGAAACGATAGAAGTCTTTTAATTTCTCAGGCATTGTTTCGTGATTTTCCCAAGCCTCTGGAATCATCATAAGAATGGAATGTGCAAGGCTGCGCCCGCCCAGATAAAGAAGCTCTAACACCTCATCAAAGGAGGCCGAATCACTTCCAGATGGATCAACTATTGGAAATAGTCGAGAAATATCGCCAGGGATCAGATCACTTTCAAGGAGCGCTTCGCGAGCTGCCATCCAATTGCGATTTCCTCTAACCGTATTTATCTCCCCATTATGAGCAATGAATCGATAGGGATGGGCAAGTGGCCAAGATGGAAAAGTATTGGTAGAAAATCTTGAGTGAACTAGAGCAAGAGGTGACACTAAACGCGGATCTGAGAGATCTGGAAAGAATTCCTCTAATTGCCCAGTAGTGAGCATTCCTTTATAGACAATCGTCCTACTCGAGAGCGAAGAAAAATAAATTGAGAGTTCATGCTCAACTCTCTTTCTAAAGCAGAATGCTCTTCGATCTAAATCTAAATCACTAACTCCATCCTGGGATGAAACAAATATCTGTTCGAACTCAGGCATTACCGATAAAGCGGTGGCTCCAAGGGATGATGAGTTAATTGGCAGCTTGCGCCAACCAAGAACTTTTAGATTCTCCTCGTTTGCAATCTGCTCAATTCGTAATTTATTCGCAAAATTCTTTGGCAAGAAAACAACTCCAGCCGCATAGCTAAGCGGCGCTGGCAACCCAAATGGAAGAACTGCTCGGAAGAATTGATCAGGAATACAAATTAGAATTCCAGCGCCATCACCGCTATTAACTTCAGCCCCTGATGCGCCTCGATGCTCTAAGTTTCTTAAGGCAACTAAACCTTTTGCAATAATCTCGTGAGTTGCAACTTTATTGAGGGTAGCCACCATCGCAACACCACAAGCATCATGCTCGTTGGCAGGGTCATAGAGACCCACTGCCTTAGGTAGAGATGAGAAGACCACTTATCGCTCCCATAAAAATAGTTTGCTCCGATTTTTTCTTATCTTGTTCTCGAAGTTACTGGGACAACGACGGCCCTTAGAGGAGCGTTAATCTATCAAGAAGTAGCTTTTTTGGCGCGTGCTAGAGCCCAGAGATATGGGCAATCTGACCCACTGATGCGGTGATCGCCATTCCTAGAGCGCCACCAAGCAGGATTCGAAGGGTTGGTCGCCATATCGGCGAACCTGAAGTTTTTGCGCTAATTACTCCGGCAATTAGCAGGCCAAAGAATGTAATTGCAACAATTGAAACTGCTTTCCCGCCAAGACTTGGGGCAAGAGCTCCAATAAGAGGAATGGCTCCCCCAAGTGTGAAGCTAAGTGCCGAGGCAATTGCTGCCTGCATTGGACGAGCCTTAGTTAATTCATATTGGCCCAATTCATCTCGTAGATGAGCCCCGAGTGCATCATGGGCATGAAGCTCTTGAGCAACTTTCTCCGCTGTTGCTCTAGATAGTCCTCTTGATTGATAGATCTGAGTTAATTCCTCTAATTCTCCAACTGGATCAATTCGATGATGCTCCAGCTCCAAGATTCGATCTGACTCTTCAATATCGTTCTGCGATCTAACCGAGACATATTCGCCAACAGCCATTGACATCGCTCCTGCTGCAATTCCTGCTAGACCAACAGTTAAGACAAAATCATTTTTTTGTGCAGAGACAATTCCAATCATTAACGCTGCAGTTGAAACTAGCCCATCATTAACGCCTAATACAGCAGCTCTTAGCCACCCTGATCTATGAGTGCGATGCTCAGAATTTCTAATCTCTAATTCAGATTGGCTCATGTCGTTACTTTACACTCGATTCTTTCGGTAATTGATTCTGACGCAAGTAGATAAGAGAGGCAAAGAGCAGCACAACGCTGGTCCAAACATTGAGCCTGACGCCAAAAATTAAATTCGCTTCATCGATTCTAATCGTCTCAATTAGGGCTCTTGCTAGACAGTAAAGGGCGACGTAGAGAGCAAAAATTGAACCTGGAGCAAACTTCCTACTCGATCCCGTTTTGATCAAAATTAAGGCTGCGATAAAGCACCAGATCGATTCATATAGAAATACTGGATGAAATGTCTCGACGCTGGAATACCCAATCGGGCGATAGGAAGCTGGAATTTCAAGGGCCCATGGCGCATTTAGCTCTCGTCCAAAAAGTTCTTTATTAAACCAATTTCCCCAGCGGCCAAGACCTTGAGCTATTAGCAGACCTGGAGCTAGCGCATCAGCAAAGCTTGCAAAAGCAATATCGCCTCGAGATTTATTCCTGCGATATCCAATGTATGCGCCAAGAAGTCCAAGGGAGATTGCGCCCCATATACCAAGACCGCCCTGCCAAATATAGAGGGCACTTAGTGGATCACCATTGACTCCAAAATACGCCTGAGGAGAAGAAATCACGTGATAGAGGCGACCGCCAATAATTCCGAATGGAACTGCATAAATTGCTACATCGCTAACTACACCTGCTCTGCCACCAAGTGCGACATACCTTCTATTACCAATATATACAGCAGCTACGATCCCAGCGATGATGCTTAGCGCATAGAAATGAAATGTTAGTGGACCAATCTCTATTTGAGATTGAGTTGGAGAAGGAATAGCAGCAAAGATCACTGCTTAGCTGCTTCGACCGCCGCCTTAAACTCCTCTAGTCTAAATTCAGAGGTGGTGCGATTCCACGGCTTGCCGTTGATAAATACAGTAGGAGTTCCTTCAACGCCATTTTTCTTCATTGAAGATGCTACGTTTTCAACTACATCACCTGATTCATTGTTGTTGACGCAGTTGGCAAAGCTCTCACTAGTTATTCCAAGGCGCGTGCCAATTTCAACTAGATTCTTGTTAGAAAATAGCCCGCTGTTCTCCCCGCCTTGGATATCAAAGAGCGCTCTGTGATACTCAATAAATCTTCCCTCAGGCACTGCGCAATTTGCAGCGTTGGAGGCGCGAACTGACTCCTGGCCTAGAAATGATGCCATGTGGTAGGTAACTTCTGCCTGCTTCTCTCTAATTAAAGTTCCTAGGTAATCACCCATCGCATCTTCAAAGAACTTGCAATATGGGCATTGAAAATCTTCCCAGACATCAATTTTTAGTGGGCTATCGGCGTTAAAGACCACACCATAATCTGCCTCGGGAGAAATCGTTGGAGTTAAAGGCTCACCATTGTTAGCACTTGAAATACTCTCAATCGATGCAGGAAGTGCAGAGCTAGAACCAGATCTCTTATCCAAAACAGTGAAGATAACTCCAGATAAGACCACAAGTGCAATCATGCCAATCACAATATTTCTCGTGACAGTATCTCCAGATTTAGCAGAGTTACTTACTTTTCTTTGGCGCGGTTCTTTTGGCACTATTCCTACTCCTTTAGATTTTCCTGACTTCGAATAGCTGTAAGTCTAAACCAAGTTCTAGAAACTAGCCGACTCGGCCCTGTCTGACCCCATCAGACAACTCGCGGGCTAGCAAGGTTACGCTTTTGCATGCCTGGGCGATATCAGGAGCCTGTAGTACTAACTTAATAAATGCTGAGCCCACAATCACCCCATCGGCAAA
>CANNDP010000016.1 GCA_947503395.1 Actinomycetota bacterium | reverse complement strand
GATGAATATGGTTTTAAAACAGATGTTACTCACTTTGCTATCTATGGCACCTGCGCTAATTGCAGTGATAAAACATGAGCGCGGTTTATCTAGATGAAGGTTTAGATAAAGGTGCAGTTTGGCATTTTGGCGAAGTAGCCAAGGAGGGAAGAGCCCTTGCAAAGGGGCAAGCTTGGGCAGATCTATCTCATAGAGCAGTAATTAAAATCTCTGGAAAAGATCGCCTTAGCTGGCTTCACTCACTAACAACCCAGCATCTAGAGAAGTTAGAGCCAGGTATATGGCAAGAGGCGTTAATCCTTGACCCAAAGGGACATCTTGAATATCAGTTCTATTTAGTTGATGATGCAGAGGCTACTTATCTTCATCTAGATCAGATAAGTGCGCCGCCGCTACTTGAATATCTAGAGAAGATGAAATTTATGCTTGATGTAGGTGTAAGTAACGTCTCTGATTCTTATGCGATATTAAAAGCCCCTGGGCTTAGCGATGAAATTGGCGGGCCATATGCACTTCTTCCAAGAAGTGAGCTAGAGGCAACTAAGCAGGCATTTAATAAAGTTGCTACTCAAGTTGGTATCTGGGCACTTGAAGCAGAGCGAATTGCAGCGGGGCGAGCGCGTATTGGTTTTGATAGCGATCATAAATCAATCCCAAATGAGCTAGGCCTGCTTAATAGAGCAGTTCATATGGCAAAGGGTTGCTATCGAGGACAAGAGACTGTGGCAAAGGTATTTAACCTAGGACATCCTCCTCGCCGCCTAGTCTTACTTCACCTTGATGGCAGTAGCGTTGATATTCCAAATTCAAAAGATCCAATCACCCTTGATGGAAAAGTCATTGGCTATATCGGCTCAGTTGCTCGCCATCATGAACTGGGGCCAATTGGCCTTGGAGTTATTAAGAGAATGACCCCAGCTGATGCGATATTAGATGTCAATGGAATATCAGCTAGCCAAGAGATATTGGTAGCAATCGAATAATTAAGTGACTAATTTGCTACAAAATGGCAGGATGTCAGTATGGTCAAAGCTAAAAGCGGGAAAAAATCAAAAGAGACCAAAAGTGATGCTGTACGCAAAAAGCACAAGTATGAAACGCTACGAGAGAAATTACAGTCTAAGTTTTCAAAAGTAGCCCCTGATGCTCGAATAGCTTCAGCTCGAGAGCTAGCAACCACTTATGGTGTTTCAATTATGACGATACGACAAGCGTTAGCAGCTCTTGCTGATGATGGCTTTATCTACACAATTCCTGGATCAGGCACCTTCGTTGCAGGAGAGAAATTATCGAAACGATTAGTTTTTGTCTCGTTTTCTCAAGAGGTTAGCGATAAAGGGATGAAGCCTTCTTCAAAAATAATTAGAGCTGAGAGAATCACAATAGAAAAGAGTGAATTGGCTAAAGTACTTCAAATAGCAGTAGGGGAGGATGCCTATAGAGTTACCCGCGTTCGCTTAGCCGATAACATCCCTCTTGCTTTAGAGGAATCGCTAATTCCTTGTGATAACGCTCCAGGCTTACTTGATCAAGATTTAAAAGGCTCTCTCTATGAAATCTTTAAAACTACCTATGAAAGACCAGTTGTTAGAGCAGATTCTGCGGTTTCTCCAATACTTCTAAGTAAGGAGCAAGCATCGCTATTAAAGGCAGTGCCCAATACGCCATCTCTTCGCTTTCAACTAACAGCTTTTGATGCCAGGGGCAGGACCATGGAGCATTGTGTTTCAGTAAGACGTGGAGATAAGTATGATTTCAGATTTAGTATTCAGGCTTAACTTTCTAGAATTCCATTAACAAAGTGTTGAGTAAGTAGATATGGATTTGTGATTGCAGTTCCCACACAAACTGTCCAAGCCCCGACTTTAAAGGCTTGCGCAACTTGCTCTCGCTCGTGATATCCACCTTCAGCAACTACTGGAATTTTTAACTTAGCTACAAGCTCTGCCACAAGTTTAAGATTTGGAAGTTCGGGAGCAGCAATTTCGGTATAGCCAGAAAGTGTGGTGGCAATAGCATCGCAGCCAAGGGATTGAGCCAAAAGTGCGCTCTCTATAGAGTCAACGTCAGCCAGAATAGCTACATCAGTTTTCTCTCTTATCTGCTCCATGAATTTTTCAAAAGTTACTCCATTAGGTCTAAGCCTTTGAGTTGCATCTATTGCAACAATCTCAGCTCCTGCCTGCTCTAGTTCAAGAACATCATCAAGCAGAGGAGTTATATAGACAGCAGATGTATCCAAATATCGTTTAACTAGCCCAATTACAGGAACATCCACCTGCATTTTTATAGCTCGAATATTTTCGATACCTTGAGCTCGGATGCCAATAGCGCCAGCTTGAATAACGGTTTGCGCTTGAGCAGAGATGAATGCAGGAGTATCTATTGCAGTTCCAGTAGGAGCTTGGCAGGAAACAACTAAGCCACCCTTTAAGGCAGTGAATTGATCGACTCTGAGCGCTTTTGATACTGAAAAGTTATCCAAGTGGCCCCCTTCCAACCCTTGACACCTTGGCACCATACTATAGTTTTGTGCTACTGGTCTAGAACGGTATCCCGCCGTGTTAGACCAATTTTGGAACCTAGTGATCATGAATCGAATAGAGAGAGGGAAAATGCGTTTACGCAAAATTCTTACAGTTGCAGTAGCGACGGGCGCGCTATTTACAGCATTAACTGTTGCTCCAGCCCAAGCTGCCACCGAAGTCAAAATGATTCTCTGGCCAGGCCCTGAAGGTGAAGCGATGCAGAAAGTCGTTGATGCCTATAACGCAGGCCAAGGAAAGAAAGATGGCGTCGTTGTTAAGCAGGTTCTGCTAAGCCGCGATAACACCTTTGCAAAAGAAGCTGCGCTTATGAAGGCAAAGTCATCTGAGTATGACATTTACTTCACAGCTTCCTACTTGGTAGGACAACATGCTCCATACCTAAGCGAGATCAAGGGCGTTAATGACAAGCTTTATCTCAAAGCATCTATCGATGGTTTGAAAGTTAACAAGAAGCAGATGGCTCTTCCATTGGATACCAGCCTTCACTTCATGTACTACCGAACCGATTTAGTGAGCTCTTTGAGTTCAGCTGCAAATATTGCAAAGTACAAGCAAATCTCAAAGACCGTTCTTGGAAAAGAATTGAGTCCAAACCTAGATGCTGAGACATGGAATTGGGATGATGCGCTGGCAACAGCAGCATTCTTTACCCAGAAGTACAACCCAGAGTCTCCAACCAAATATGGCTATGCACTTCCTGCAAAGAACCTTTTGTATAACACAATGATTTGGAATGACGTTCTATGGGGACTAGGCGGAAATTGGTTTACTAAAGGTAAGCCATCAATCAATACCCCAGCTGGTAAGGCTGCTATTGATGTATACCGCACGATCTATACCAAAGAGCTAACATCTCCAGATGCTTCTCAATGGGAGTATGCCGAAACCAATGCTGCGCTTACCTCAGGAAATGCCATGATGGCACTTCAGTGGAACGCTGCTTATTCTGAATTGAGTTCAACTGGTGCCACAAGCGGCAAAGTTGGAATCGCAGTTCCACCAGGAAAGGGACAACGCACACACGTTCACGCCCTTGCTGTTGGATTGAATAAGTACAGCAAGAACCAGGCAGCAGCAGCGAAGTGGATGAAACACCTCGCAACTGTAAAGGCCATGAAGAATTACGCGACAGCTGGTGGAGTTCCATCAATGCCTACGATTCTTAACACAATGGTCTCCTCCAATGCTTCATTTGCAAACATCATTACTTACGCCGGTAAGTATGGTTATGCAGAAGCTGGTGGACCTCGCGAATTTGATATTTATGCCAAACTCGCTGAGGTTCTAAGTCCTGCTTGGGTAGGACAGAAGACTGCTGAAGAAGTTGCAGGGGCGGCCGATGCGGCTCTAAAGAGCCTGCAGAAGTAGGTTGCCTTAAGTAGCACTAAGGAAAACGCTTAGATGAAGAGATGGTCGGCTCGGTAGAGTCGGCCATCTCTTCATTGCTGAAGAGATCATTTAAGGAGAATATTTTCGATGAGAGGTAAGAGCAGAGCAGCAGCATTTCTACTTGCCTCTCCATTTCTCCTATTTCTAAGTATCTTGGTTATTTGGCCAACCTATCTTGGGCTCAAAACGGCTCTTTCTCGAGACCTACTAAGCGAGTTTGAAATTACGCCAGCTGGGCTTGATAACTTTCGAATGGTTTTAGAACAACCCCAGTTTTGGGAGGCTCTGCGTTTCACAATCATTTTTGCTCTCTCGGTAACAGTTTTGGAGTGCTTGCTCGGCTTTGCTTTAGCGCTAGTTTTTGATCGTAAATTTCCCGGAAAAACCTTTTTATTTTCAGTCACTCTAGTTCCAATCATGATTGCACCTTCCTTGATGGCAGTTATGTATCGCCTAATACTCAATCAAAATATTGGGGTAGTTCCAGGTTTCTTACAGAAATTTGGCATAGAGATATCTATCTTTGATGAAAGATATATCTTCTGGACTTTAGTTACTTTAGATGCGCTGCAATACACTTCGTTTACATTCTTGCTTATATATGCCGCTCTCCAGAATATGCCTAGTGAGGTTTATGAATCAGCTGCCATTGATGGTGCCTCCCCAAGACAAATAATTGCCAGAATTACTATTCCAATTCTTAAACCTGCCATCGCTATCATCGCAATGTTGCGTTTGATAGATTCATTTAGAACCTTTGACACTATATACATTATGACTGGAGGGGGACCAGGTACTACTACGCAGACTATTGGAATTCATATCTACAAGACAGCCTTCATAACTGGAGACTTTGGTATGGCTTCAGCAATGTCAATTCTTCTAGTGATGCTCCTAACTCCGTTTATGCCATTTATCATTCGGCAATTTAGATTGGATGTGAAATGAAGCAGGGTAGAAATCTTTGGGCAACTTTTGTGGCTAGTGGATTTGGTCTCTTCTTCCTAATGCCTATATTCGGAGCAATTTACACTGCGCTTCGCACCGATAACGCTATTGCAAGTGGTCCCTTTGTTTGGGAATTTGATCGCGACTGGTCTCACTTTAAAAATGCGATGGGAGCTGCTGGCTACGACTTTGCTAGTTTTTTTCAAAATAGCGCTTTGATATCAATTGGCACTGTAATTCTCACTGTATTCATCAGCCTTCCTGCGGCATACTCCATTGTTAGATTGGGATTTGGAGGAGCATGGCTATTAAGAATTGCTCTCGCCCTTAGGATTTTACCCGCCGTATTTTTCATTATTCCTTTCTACAAGCTATTTACTAATTTAGGGATGGTTGACTCGATAAGAGGGTTGATTCTGGCCAACACTTTTGTAAACCTAACGCTTGCACTTTTGATTTTTGCAAGCGCAATAAAAGAGTTGCCTTACGAAATAGAGGAGGCAGCTTTTGTTGATGGAGCTGGCGTATTTAGGACGCTCTGGAGCATTATTTTGCCGCTTATGGGCCCAGGACTTGCTGCAGTTGGAGTTCTTACCTTTATCTTCTCCTGGTCGGATTACCTATTCGCAGTGGTGTTGTCATCAAGTGAGGCAACCCCAGTAACTGTTGGGGCAGCAAACTTTGTAACTAGCTATGGCGTGAGGTGGGGGGACATCTCTGCGGCAGTAACACTTTCTATTTTGCCACCGCTAATTTTTGCAACGGCAGCTCAGAGATATCTAGTTAAAGGCCTATCTGCCGGAGCGATAAAAGGCTAAGCGCGCCACCAATCAAGAAGCGGTTTTAATCCAGTCGGAAATGCTCTTGCAACTACAGGTGCACCATCTAGATGATTTCCAGCAGGATTGATGAATTTAGCTGTAGGAATTTTGGTTGCGATATTTTTGCTTAGTAAATTTGTAAAGTATGAACTCTGTGAGAGTCCTCCCAGAAATGAAATTAAGAGGGCTTCATCTTTTGACGGCTGAGTTTTTTGCCAAGCGCTCATTACAGTAATTGATAACTTTTCTGCAGCCTCTTTAGCTATTACTTGAGCACTAACTACATTGTTGGCAGCTCCAAGAAGCACATTTTTCGCAGCAGAAATACAGAGAGCAGCCGCCTCTGTTCCGGTGGAATTTTCTAAGGCGCGATAAGAATTAAGCTCATTTGCTAGTAATTCCACCAAGTCGTGAGCATCCTCACGACCATCAAGAGTGGCGATTGCTTTTGATAACCCCATCTGGCCAATCCAGAAGCCACCACCATAATCGCCAAAGATTGGTCCTTTGCCGTCGCTATGCGCAAAAGATCCATTTCGACCGGCAATTGCAACTACTCCACTTCCAAGAGTTAGGACAACGCCGTTTTCAAGTCCAATCGCTCCACAATAAGCGGCAAGCCCGTCGTCTATCACAGCTACAGCGTTTGCCTTGAAGAATTCTCTACATAAATTTCCATAGGGGGCTGTGTTTGGAACAACTCCTTGAAGACCGGTGAGGCTGAGAAAAATACTTTCAAATTCTTGTTTTGGCATCTGTTCAAATATTCGCTGCAATGTTCCAATTACTGGTTCGCTCGAGTTTTTAGAGAGATTAAAGGAGTAATCGGCTCCTGCGTAACGAACCCTTGCCCCTGATTGACCAAGATCTAAAACCAAATCCATCGCTTTAGTCTACTTTGAAGCGATAGCATTTCACCATGGAGATCGTCACTACTGTGGCTCTAATTCTTTCCTCACTACTTCTATCGCTCTTTCTCCTTGGAGCTGCTGCTAAAGGCTGGAGAAAATTAAGGAAGAATGGCTAGATGGCATTTCAAATACCAGAAGGACTCCACCCTGACTTAAATCCACTTGCCTGGCTAGTTGGCAGTTGGAGCGGTAAAGGTCATGGCGAGTATCCAGGAATTGAGAGTTTTCAATTTGCTCAAGAGGTGACCTTTTCTCATGATGGACGAAACTTTCTTACCTACTTTTCTCGCTCTTGGATCATTGATGAAAATAACGAAATTGTTCAAACTGCTTCATCAGAGACTGGATTTTGGCGAGTTAAGCCAGATAATCAATTAGAAGTTTTGATATCTCATAGCACCGGATTATCTGAAGGGTGGGTTGGAAGATTTGATGGTCCAAAGATCCAATTAGCTATGGATCGTGCATATGCTGCGCCCTCTGCAAAAGCTATTGAAGGTGGGCAGAGGCTTTATGGACTTGTTGATGGCGAGCTCTTCTATGCCTATGACATGGCATTTAATGGCCATAAATTACAAGCTCATATCTGGTCAACGCTTCCTAGAGTTACTTAAGCGCTTATGAACTCAGGTGAGGTTCTACTTGAAGTTGTAAGAAATGATTTAGTGGAATCAATTCATAGCGGCCATCTTTTAATTCTTGATAGCGATGGCAGAGACGTATTAGCACTTGGTGAGTTGGATCAACTTATCTATCCCCGCTCAGCCATTAAGTCCCTGCAGGCCTCAGCGATGCTAAGGGCGGGTGTAAAGCTAAATGAACAGCAGATAGCACTCGCCTGTGCAAGTCATGCGGGAAGCGGCGAGCACCTTGAGGTTGTTAGATCAACTCTTGCAAGCGTTGGCCTTGATGAGTCAGCACTGCTAAATACCCCTGATAGACCACTTGGCTCACTTGAAAGAGCGGCTTGGGTGGGACCGCCATCATCTCTTGCTGCTAATTGCAGCGGAAAACATGCAGCAATGGTTGCAACATGCAAAACAAATAATTGGGATCTAGCAAGCTATAAAGAACCAAACCACATGCTGCAGCTTGCCATTGCTAATGAATTTGAGATATTAAGTGGGGAGCAGATTACACATGTTGCAGTTGATGGCTGTGGGGCGCCGTTATTTGCGCTGACGCTAAGAGGGCTAGCAAGGGCGATGAGAAGCCTTGCACTCTCTGCAGATCCAATACACAAGAGCGTGATTAGAAGTTGTATCAATAATCCTGTTTTAGTCTCTGGAATAAATCGCTTGCCAACTCTGCTTATGCAAAGAGTTGAGGGATTATTTGTTAAAGATGGCGCTGAATCTGTAATGGTTATGGCAACAAGTAATGGAGAGGTAATTGTCTGGAAAATTAGTGATGGATCGCAACGGGGAGCAGGTGAGTTAGCAAGAGCAAGCCTTTCCCATCTAGGTATTAACCTTGATATTGAGCCTGAATATGTGCTGGGTGGAGGCCAGGTTGTCGGTGAGATTAGAGCGAGTAAACTTCTCCTCTAATGGCTAAGCAATTACGGATTGCATCTTTGATGCTCCACACCTCACCGCTTGAACAAGCGGGAATTGGTGATGCCGGCGGAATGAATGTTTATGTTGTTGAGAGCGCAAAGAGAATTGCGGAATCAGGAATTGGCGTTGATATCTACACCAGAGCTAATCGCTCAGGCCTTCCTGAGGTAGTTGAGATTGCCGATGGCGTAAATGTTCGACACCTTGAGGCTGGGCCTTATGGCGGTATTACTAAAGATGAGCTGCCTTCACAGGTCTGCGCGCTGATGTCTTCATTTATGCACCAAGAGGCTCGCCTTGCTTCTAATTATTACGAGCTAGTTCACTCTCATTACTGGATCTCAGGCCAACTTGGTTGGCTAATTAGCGAGCGTCTTTCAATTCCACTTGTTAACAATATGCATACGATGGCTAAGGTGAAAAATCTTGCTCTTGCTGAGGGCGAGAAAGCAGAGCCAGAGATTAGAGCTATTGGAGAAGAGCAGGTAGTAAAAGCATCTAGCGCACTTATTGCTAACACCGCATCAGAGGCTGCCAGTTTAGTTTCACTCTATAACGCCTGCCCTGATCGAGTCTTTGTTGTCCCGCCAGGAGTTGATTTAAAGACCTATAAAGTTGGCGCAGGAAAGAGCGCAGCGCGTGCTAAGTTATTAATTAAGCCAGAGACTCTCCTTCTAGCATTTGTTGGAAGAATTCAGCCGCATAAAGGACCAGATGTATTAATCCGCGCAGTTGCTGAGATGTTAAAGCACACTCCATCACTTAAGTCTCGTCTAAAGGCAGTAATTATTGGCGGAGCCTCTGGAAGTGGTCAGGGCGAGATTGAAAAGTTATTGGGCCTTGCAAGATTTTTAGGAGTATCTGAAGTAATTGAATTTCTTCCACCAGTTGCACATGAAGATCTCTCTGATTGGTATCGTGCAAGTGATCTAGTCTGTGTTCCTTCATATTCAGAATCCTTTGGTCTTGTTGCACTTGAAGCGCAAGCATGTGGAACGCCAGTTGTTGCAACTGCTGTTGGAGGCTTAAGAACAGCAGTAGCTGATGGCATTTCAGGTCTCTTGGTAGATGGACATGATCCAAGAGCTTGGTCTGCCACTATCTCGCGCCTTCTTCTTGAGCCAGAGAAAAGGCTCCTGCTCTCAATGGGCGCCGTTGAGCATGCCTCTCATTTTGGTTGGGATAGCACCGCAAGGGGAATTCTTGATGTCTATGATCAAGTTCTCTCTCGTGGCATTAAAAAATCACGCGCTCTTGCTTGATATGACAACTAGAGCGATGGCGAGCGCCACAGTTGAAGAATTCCTAGATTCTCACGAAATAGATTATGAAAAAAGCGGCGCAAATACCTATCTTCTAACCCTTCCAGGGCAATCAAAGCTTGAGACTCATTGCGCTCTAGTCGTTGGAGATCACTCACTAAGTATCAATGCCTTTGTGATTAGAAAGCCTGATGAGAATATCGCTGCAGTTCATAACTATCTTCTCACCAAAAATGCCAATATGTATTGCCTAGCATTTGCAATCAATGAGCTAGGAGATATTTTCCTTGTTGGCAGAGTTGCTCTAAGCGCTGTTAGTGAAAATGAGCTTGATCGAATCATTGGGGCGGTGCTGCAATATAGTGATTCAGCTTTTAATCCATTGCTGGAGTTGGGATTTAGTAGCGCAATAAGACGTGAGTGGGCTTGGCGCTTATCACGCGGTGAATCTTTATCGAATCTAAAAGCATTTGAACATCTGATTTGATTCTCAAGATAAGATAAGGCCATGAGTATCGGTAAATTAATCCTGCTGCGCCACGGCCAGAGCGATTGGAATGCGAAGAATCTCTTTACCGGCTGGGTTGATGTGGCCCTTAGTAGCCAGGGCGAGGCAGAGGCAAAGAGAGCCGGAGAGCTATTAAAGGAAAAGAACTTACTTCCAGATGTTCTACATACCTCACTTCTAACTAGAGCGATTCACACCGCAGAGATAGCACTTGGCGCATGTGAGAGAAAATGGATCCCTGTTAGTAGATCTTGGCGCTTAAATGAACGCCACTATGGAGCGCTGCAAGGAAAAGATAAAGCAGCAACTTTGAAAGAGTATGGGCAGGAGCAATTTAAGCTCTGGAGAAGATCTTTTGATACCCCGCCACCTGCGATAGCCGATAGCGATCAATACTCACAGGCAGGCGATATTAGATATAAAGATCTAGGCCCAGATCTTCCTAAAACTGAATGCTTAAAGGATGTCGTTAAGCGCCTAATGCCTTATCTAGATAATGAGATTGCAAATGATTTAAGACAGGCAAAGACAGTATTGGTAGTAGCCCATGGAAATTCCATTAGAGCAATTGTGAAACATCTTGCTTGTATTTCAGATAGCGATATTGCCGAGGTAAACATTCCAACTGGCATTCCGCTGCTCTATCGATTTGATGATGACTTTGAACCAATTGTCAAAGAAGGTGAGTATTTAGATCCAGAGGCTGCTAAAGAATCAATAGCAGCAGTTGCTAATCAAGGAAAGTAATTAAGATTTACTGCTGTACTTTCCAGTAACTTGGAAGTGAATTCTTCTAGACACTGATACTGCGTGATCTGCATATCTCTCGTAGTAGCGACCAATTAGAGTCATATCAATTGCCGTTTCAATGCCATGAGGCCATGAAGGATCAAGAAGAACTGTAAATAACTTTCGATGGAGTAGATCCATCTCATCATCATCTTTCTCAACTTCTAGCGCCTTATCAATATCTTTTGAATTGATAATGCCACCAACTTTGTCAGAGATTAAGCGCGCAACTTTTCCCATCTCTTCAACAGTTAGTAATAGCTCTGATGGAACAGCGGCTCCTGGGTGGCGAAGTCTGGTTACTTTGGCAATGTGATGTGCTAAATCGCCCATTCTCTCCAGATCTGCGCTCATCCTTAAGGCTGTTACTAGCGCTCTTAGATCTGATGCCACAGGTTGCTGGCGAGCAATAATGTCAATAATTCTGGCATCAAGCTCATGTTGAATTTCATCAACGCGATCATCTGCGGCAATAACTGCTTCCGCTTCGCTTAGGTCTGCAGTTAATAGCGCATGTGTTGCTTGAGTAATTGCGCCAGAGACCAAGGTGGATAACTCAGATAAGGTCTGGGTGACGCCATCTAACTCATCTTGAAATGCCGTCCTTAGCCAACTCATCTGCTAAACCTAATGGATTTAACGCCAAAATTGGGGTAGTGACGTGAACGCAGTTCAAAGAGGCGGTGAACGACAGGTGAAGTCGATAGAGGTGACGGGCTATCCCCCCTTTCGTAGTATTGCGACATGAAGTTTCGCAGGCAGGAGGCAGAGAACTTAGAGACGCTCGAACTCCTTCCACAGGTCTTACTTAAAACCCTGCAATCCCTTGAGAGTGAATCTCTAATTATTGTTCCAGGTGAAAAAATTCTCTTTCAATCCCCAGGCATTTCTAGTTTTGCAATAGTAAAAGATGAGCGAATAACAAGTGAAGATTTAATGGCGTTAATTAGAGTTGCCCGTAGAACTAATGAATCACATCGAAGTCTCATTGAGATTGCTAGGGGTCCAATCGGTGCTGGTAAACGTGAATTTGAAGTATCGGTCTCACCACTCAATGATGAAGGAATGGTTTTGGTTCTTATCTCAGATCAGAGTGAGGCAAAGCGAATAGATGCTGTTAGACGCGACTTTGTTGCAAATGTCTCTCATGAGCTAAAGACACCAATTGGGGCGCTTGGATTACTTAGCGAAGCAATCCTTGGCGCTAAAGATCAACCAGATGCTGTGGTTAAATTTGCGAGCAGGATGCAAACGGAGGCAAAACGATTAACCGATCTAGTTCAAGAAATTATTGATCTCTCTCGACTGCAAAGTAGCGACCCGCTCCAGAAAGCCTTTGATGTCGAAGCAAGTGATGTCGTAAGGGAGGCGGTGGCGCAAGCAGCATTTTCAGCTGAGTCGAGGCAGATCACAGTTGAAATTGGCGAGATAGAGGATGCAACAGTTAATGGCGATCGCGACCAATTAATTATGGCCGTTTTAAACTTAGTAGAAAATGCGATTAATTATTCGCCAGAAAATACTAAGGTCTCAGTGGTAGTAAAGGTTAAGCAAGAGTTACTAGAGATATCGGTAACTGATCAAGGAATAGGTATTGCAGAAGCTGAGCTGGCAAGAGTCTTTGAACGTTTCTATCGGGTGGATCCTGCAAGATCTCGCATGACTGGGGGAACTGGTCTTGGTCTATCAATTGTTAAGCATGTAGCTCTAAATCATGGCGGAGATATAAAGGTATGGAGCAGGGAAGGAGTTGGCAGCACATTTACGCTCCAGCTTCCCATCACAGAGAAAGTTAGAGGGGTATCTTTATGACAAAGATTTTGATAGTTGAGGATGAGCCATCTTTTTCAGAGGCTCTCGAATTTCTCTTGGGCAAAGAGGGATTTTTAGTGGCCACAGCTGAAAATGGCAGCGATGCGATCAAGAAGTTTGAACAAGGTGGAATTGATCTAGTCCTACTTGATTTGATGATTCCTGAAGTCTCAGGAACTGAAGTCTGTCGCCAAATACGAGCTAAATCTAAGGTTCCAATCATCATGCTAACTGCCAAAGACTCTGAGGTCGACAAAGTTGTAGGCCTTGAAATTGGGGCAGATGACTATGTAACTAAGCCATATTCAGCAAGAGAGTTGGTAGCCAGAATTAGAGCAGTGCTTCGCCGTAACTCAGGCGAGCTTGGTGAGGGTGATACTGGAGTCATGACGGTAGATTCTGTGAGAATGGATATTGAGCGCCATCAAGTCTCAGTAAATGGCATCCCAATTTCACTTCCGCTTAAAGAATTTGAGTTATTAGAGTTTCTAATGCGCAATGCTGGGCGAGTTTTAACTAGAGGGCAATTAATAGATCGAGTCTGGGGCAGTGATTATGTTGGTGATACTAAAACACTTGATGTTCATGTTAAGCGTTTAAGGGCAAAGATTGAAAATGATCCAGCTAATCCTGCGCTAATTCAAACCGTGCGCGGGCTTGGCTATAAAATGGAGCTATAGATTCCAGTATTAGCAACAACTAGGGCATCAAGATCAACTTTGCCGCTTTTAGCAAAGTAGAGAACCACCGGGACTCGATATCCAGGCTTAACTCCAAGGGCTGCAATCTTAGCTTTGGCATTTGCAGAATCTCCCTCAAAGATCATCGGCTTATTCTTAAGAAGTTGAACATCACTTAAGAAATCTGCTCTCTGTCCACCAACAGTAATTGCAACTAATTGATCTACCTCATCGCTGTGATTGACGATAAATCCGATAAGAGTTCCGCTTCCATCAGGCAGTGCAATGATTTTTACATTGCGAATCTTTAAATCGCCAATATCTTTCTCAACGCCATCGGTTACTTGCTTGATTAATCGAGTTGGAGCATTTCCACCAGCTGCGCAACCTGTGAGAAGAAAGCTAGCGACAATCATCGTTGCGATAGCCCTTGATTTCATTGGGCAATAATGGCAGAAAGTGATTATCTAACGCTTACTTTTGCTGGTTTTCGTGATTGAGATAACTCTGATAAAATACTCTTCCAGCGAAAGGCAAAAAATGTCATTTAAGGTCGGCGAAACCGTTGTTTACCCCCACCACGGAGCGGCTCTCATAGAAGCAATTGAGACCCGGACCATCAAAGGCGAAGAGAAGATCTACCTAGTTTTGAAGGTCGCCCAAGGCGATCTAACAGTGCGAGTCCCAGCAGAAAACGTTGATTTAGTTGGCGTTAGAGATGTTGTGGATTCCTCAGGTCTTGAGAGAGTCTTTGGAGTTTTGCGCCAGCCATATACCGAGGAGCCAACAAATTGGTCTCGTCGCTATAAGGCAAACCTTGAAAAACTAGCATCAGGTGATGTTATTAAAGTTGCTGAAGTAGTTCGTGATCTATTCCGTCGCGATCTAGATCGTGGCCTCTCTGCCGGTGAGAAGCGCATGCTTGCTAAAGCGCGTGCGATATTAATTTCTGAGTTAGCACTTGCCGAGCACACTGATGAAGCTAAAGCTGAATCAATTCTCGATGAGGTATTAGCTTCTTAAAGCACTTCCCTCGTTAGGGTCTTATGAGCCAGTTACCAAAAAGCGCCGCCATAATCGCCGGCGCAGGAATGGGCCATAGATTAGGCGCCGAAATTCCAAAAGCTTTAATACAAATTCAAGGCATCACATTATTAGAGCGAGCATTTATATCGCTTTCTAAAGTTGTTGATGAAATCGTTATTACTGCGCCAGAGGGATATGAAGAGCAATTCAAAGCAATTGTTGGCCAGAGCGCAGAGGTAATAACTGGCGGGGTATTAAGAAGTGATTCGATAAGAGTTGCTCTAAAAGCCCTATCACCTAGCGTTGAGAGCGTTTTAATTCATGATGCTGCACGTGCCCTTGCAAGTAGCGCTCTGGCAACAAGAGTTTTAAGTGATGTTCAATCAGGCCAGAGCGCAGTAATTCCAGTCTTAAAAGTAATCGATACCATCAAAGAAATTGATAGAGATGGTTTTGTTCGAGCAACACCTGATCGCTCATCACTTGTTGCAGCACAAACTCCGCAAGGCTTTAATCGTCAAGTATTAGAGCGTGCCCATAGCGCCTCAGATGATGCCACCGATGATGCGGCCCTTGTTGAAGCAATTGGCGTGAAGGTAAAGACAATTGAGGGTGAGGCTTCAGCTTTTAAGATCACCACAAAAGAAGATATCGGCCAAGCTCTCTTGCTATTAAGCCCAATAGATAGAAATTTCAAAGTAGGACTTGGCGTTGATGCTCATGCATTCTCAAGTGATCAAGATAGAAAATTATGGCTTGCAGGGCTGTTATGGCCAGAACAAGTTGGCGTTGATGGATACTCCGATGGTGACGTTGCAGCACATGCAATCTGTGATGCTCTCTTTAGCGCAGCAAGACTTGGCGATCTTGGTTCAAACTTTGGCGTAGATGATCCAAAGTATCAGGGAGCAAGTGGTGAGACGTTATTGAAAGAAGCTCTTGAAAAAATTACTAGCGCTGGATATGAGATTGGAAATGTCTCAGTGCAGATAGTTTGTAATAAACCAAAAATTGGTCCAAGAAGAGCTGAAGCAATCAAAGCTCTTTCAAAGGCCTTAGGTGGGGCAGAGGTTTCCGTAAGTGCTACCTCAACAGATGGCCTAGGTTTCACAGGGCAGGGCCTTGGCATCTCAGCTCTTGCAACTGCGCTTCTAATTGAGAAGAAATAAGATGGCAGATATGAAGAAGCTGCGCCTCTATGACACCGCATCACGGAAGGTTTCAGAGTTTAAGCCAATAGTTGCTGGCCAGGCTTCAATATATCTATGCGGAGCAACTGTTCAAGCATCTCCTCATGTTGGCCATGTTAGAAGTGGAATTAACTTTGATATTTTGCGCCGTTGGTTAATTGCCTCAGGCTATAACGTGACATTTATTAGAAATGTCACTGATATTGATGACAAGATAATTCATAACGCAGGCCATGAAGATATGCCTTGGTGGGCACTT
>CANNDP010000015.1 GCA_947503395.1 Actinomycetota bacterium | reverse complement strand
CCCCTGCCTTGCTTAAAGCCAGTGAGTTTGATCATTTACTAGCAGCCTCAACATTTGCGATTAACTCAAGCCAAGGCTTAATAAACTTATCAATTCCCTCTACCTCTAACTTCTCTGCCACCTCTTCAATATCTATTCCGATACTTGTTAATTGATCGATGACTCTAGCTGCAACTAAGTACTTTCCTGAGATGCTATTTCCTTTGAATTCTCCTTGAGCTTTAACGGCATTTAAAGTCTGCTCCGGCATTGTGTTGACACATAATGGCGCAACTAGCTCCATTACATATTGGGTTGGGTCATAGTTTGGATCCTTTACCCCAGTTGAAGCCCAGAGGGGCCTTTGGATATTGCCTCCAAGTTTTGCAAGCACTTGCCAGCGATCTGAATTCAAGACCTCTTCAAAGTGCTGATACGCAAGGTGTGCGTTGGCTATGGCTGACTTTCCAAGCAGATCTAACGCCTCTTTGGATGCACTGGCTTTAAGTCTTGGATCAATTTCGGTATCTACCCGACTTATGAAGAAGGATGCGACTGATTGAATATCAGAGAGCGGAAGGGATTTAAGTGCCCGATCCTCTAATCCTTTTATGAATGCATCTAAAACTTGCTCATAGCGTTTAGTTGAAAAAATTATTGTTACATTGACGCTTATTCCCTCTGAAATAAGAGTTTGGATAGCAGGAAGGCCTTCAATAGTTGCGGGAACTTTGATAAGAAGATTTGGTCGATCTATCTTCGTCCAAAGATCTCGAGCTTGAGAAATAGTCTTTTTGGTATCGCGGGCAAATCTTGGGTCAACCTCAATACTTACTCGACCATCAACTCCGCCACTTGCTAGAAATACTTCCCTAAATAGATCGCATGCCTTAGCAACATCGCTGCAGGTTAGTTCAGTAATAATCTGCTCAGCCAAATAACCCTTGGCAGCCAAAGCCTTTAAATCATCGCTATAGAGTGAGGATTGCGATATTGAAGTTGAGAAAATCGCAGGGTTAGTAGTCACACCAACAACGGACTCTTCAGCTATAAGTGATTTCAGGGAGCGCGACTTTCCATTATCAATCATTCGCTCTCGAGATAAATCATCGAGCCAGACTGAGGTTCCAGCCTGGCTGATCTGAGCTAGCGTTTTGCTCATTTGGAACTCTTTGCCATCGATTCTTGGCAAGCTTTAACTACTGCCTCCGGAGTAAATCCAAACTCCTTAAATAACACCGGAGCAGAGGCTGAAGCACCAAAATGTTCCAAGCTGATGGCAACTCCGCAATCACCAATTAATTCATGCCAGCCTTGAGCAATACCTGCTTCAACGCTAACTCGAGCTTTGACTGATTTAGGCATTAGTAAATCTTTATATCCTTGATCTTGCTCTCGATACCATTCCAGGCATGGCGCGCTAATGACTCGAGCTTTAATTCCGCTTTGAGCTAGCTCTTCACTTGCCTTGAGCGCAATTGAGACTTCAGAGCCAGTTGCAATGATTAAAACATCAGGAGTTGAAACGTCGTTTACTGCATAGGCCCCGCGCTCAACTTCAGCTGTTGAGTTATAGAGGTTTCGATCAATTACTGGAAGATTCTGTCTAGAAAGAAGCAATCCAGCAGTTTTATCTCTCTTTACGATTTGCGACCAGCAAGCAACTACTTCATTTGCATCGGCTGGCCTAATTACATCAAGACCAGGAATTGCACGAAGAGAGGCGATGTGTTCAATTGGTTGATGAGTAGGTCCATCTTCACCTAGGCCGATTGAATCATGGCTCCAAATGAAAGTGACTGGAAGTTTCATAAGTGCGGCGAGGCGAACCGCGCCTCTCATGTAATCGCTAAAGACTAAGAAAGTTCCACCAAAGGATCGAGCAAGACCATGAAGCGCTATTCCATTTAATATCGAGCCCATTGCATGTTCACGGATTCCAAAGTGAATGATTCGACCATAAGGCGAAGCCCCCTTCATTTTGGAGGTGGAAGGCAAGAATGATCCGCCACCCTCAATTGTGGTGTTATTGCTCTCAGCAAGATCGGCAGATCCGCCAAATAACTCCGGCATTTTTGCAGCCAGAGCATTGATAACATCACCAGAGGCTTTTCTAGTTGAGACCTCTTTATCACTTGCAAAGACGGGAAGATCTGCGTTCCAATTACTTGGTAACTCGCGCTTTCTCAATCGCTCAAGTAGCGCTGCTCGCTCTGGGTTTGCGCTCTGCCACTTTGAAAAGTCCGCGCTTAATTGGTAGCTCGCGCTTTCTCAATCGCTCAAGTAGCGCTGCTCGCTCTGGGTTTGCGCTCTGCCACTTTGAAAAATCTGCCTTCCAATTACTCTTTAACTTAAGACTTCGTTCCCGCACTTTTCTTACATGCTTCTCAATTTCTTCTGGGAAGTAGAAATCTTGCGCAGGAAGATTTAGCTCAATCTTTGTTGCCGCTACTTCATCTGCGCCAAGTGCAGAGCCATGTGACTTGGCAGTATTGCGAGCTTTAGGGGCAGGCCAAGCAATCACAGTTCTTAGACGTATCAGAGTTGGTTTATCTGTAATTAAAAGTGCCTCTTTCATAGCTGCTTCAATTGCCACTCGGTCAACATCGCCATCAGCCTTTGCGCTAACTTCTATTACATGCCAGCCATAGGAGCGATAACGCATAGAGATATCTTCAGTAAAGGCATAATGAGTATCACCTTCAATTGATATGCGATTATCATCATAAATAACTTTGAGATTTCCTAGCTCCTGCACTCCAGCAAGAGATGAGGCTTCAGCACTTACTCCCTCCTGTAGATCTCCATCGCTACAGATCACCCAGATGTTATGGTCAAAGACGCTCTCACCTTTTGGCGTATCAGGATCTAATAGCCCTCTCTCATATCTTGCAGCCATCGCCATTCCAACAGCGTTAGCAACTCCTTGGCCAAGAGGGCCAGTAGTTGTTTCAACGCCCAAGGTATGGCCAAATTCAGGATGTCCTGGAGTAAGTGAGCCCCAAGTTCTAAAAGCTTTTAAATCATCAAGAGTTAATCCATATCCAGAAAAGAGTAATTGAATATATAGAGTTAGCGAGGAGTGGCCACAAGAGAGAATGAATCTATCTCTGCCAATCCAATTTGGATCCTTTGGGTCATGGCGCAAAAAACGCTGAAAGAGGGTATAGGCAACTGGGGCCAGAGACATTGCAGTTCCAGGATGGCCATTGCCTACTTTTTGAACTGCATCCATAGCAAGGCCCCTGGCAATTGCTACTGCCTTCTCATCCAAATCTATCCAAGGCGCTAACTCTGGTTGCATTACAACCCTTTCCGGGCGATCAGATTAGCGCCGAGATTACTAGAGATAAATAAGTTCCAAGCGGATAACCACACCGCGATAGATCCGATGATGTGAGCGGCAACCAGGGCTTCAGGCAACTTGGTGAAATATTGGATGTATCCAATGCCGCCTTGGGCCAGGGCAACAATTAGAAATATCTGTATCCGCCCAGATAAGACCTGGCGAGCCTGCCCGGCAAGACCTAGGCGAATCGCAATTAATAAAGCAATACTCACTCCAAGCAGAGCAATTACTAGGTCGGCATGGATCCAAGCCATAGTCCGTGAATCAAGATTAAATCGCTCAGCTGCGCTGTCGCCAGCATGAGGCCCGCTTCCAGTGACAATTGTTCCTGCAAATATTACTAACGCTGTCAGCAGTAGATGAAGCCAGATAAGTTTTGAAACCAATGGAATTAGAGTAATTTCAATTGGGGATTTGCCATGAGCTCTCTGTCGCAGAGAGAGAGCCCCTGCGATTAGAATTATTGAGAGCAGGAAGTGAGCTGCAACAGTTGCTGGATTAAGAGCTGTTAAAACTGTTACTCCGCCAAGGACTCCTTGGGCCAAAATTCCTAGTATCTGAAGCGCACCTAATTTTCTTAACTCACGCTTTCCGCTCTTTAAAATAGTAAACATCAGAGCAAGGGCATTAATGAGAAGAACGAAGGTAAGGAGTCGATTTCCAAATTCAATCCAGGCATGAAGTGGAGCCTCTGGTTGATCAGGAGTTGGGGTATATGAGCCAGGGGTGCACTCAGGCCATGTTGAGCAGCCAAGACCAGATCCGGTAATACGAACTAGAGCGCCGGTAAAGACAATTGCAGATTGAGTAAAGACCATTAAAGTGGAGAGTTTTAGTAGCGCTTTATCGGCGAGGGGGGCCATAGCCCAACCCTAGAGTGCCAATGGGCGCTTTGAAGTGGCGCTTGGCCATGAATTACGCAACACTTGCGTTGTGAAATCCACCCTAGCCCCATCTGAGGACTTAAGAACTAAGGACCAGGTTGCCCGAGCCATTTTAGAAAACGGCCCATCAACCGCAGTTGCCTTAGCAGCCTCCCTTGGCCTAACCCCAGCTGGTATTCGCCGCCATTTAGATTCGCTAGTGGGCGAAGGAATTCTAGAAGAGCGCGAACCTCACATTAGAAGCGCAGGTCTAAGAGGTCGTCCTTCAAAGGTATTTGTAATGAGCGATAAAGGGCGCGAGAGATTTGAGCATTCATATGATGATCTTGCGGTCTCTGCGCTGAAATATATGGCAGCTAGCGCAGGTGCGCATTTAGTTGATGGCTTTGCCAAGCATCGCGCTGATGAAATTATTCGTAGATCAAAGAAAACTGTAACTGACTCAAAGAACGCTGTTGATGGCTTAGTAAAATTCTTAAGCGATGAAGGATATGCAGCAAATGTTCATCCCAAAGCAATTGGACTTGAGCTCTGCCAACACCACTGCCCGATAGCCCATGTTGCCGCTGAATATCCTCAGTTGTGTGAGGAAGAGACAGCAGCTTTTTCAAAGATATTAGGAACCCATGTTCAACGCCTAGCAACAATTGCCCATGGCGATGGAGTCTGCACAACATTTATTCCCCAACTAGGAAGTAAAGGCAAGAAAATCGAGAAAACCCAAACCAGCAATAGAAAGCAGAGTAAACGATGAGCCAAATCGCCCACCCAGAGTTAGAGGGAATCGGAAACTACGAGTTCGGTTGGTCGGATAAGAACGATGCCGGCGCCAATAGCAAACGTGGTTTAAACGAAGAGGTAGTACGCGATATCTCTGCTAAGAAAAATGAACCTGCTTGGATGCTTGAGCTGCGCCTAAAGGGTTTAGCGCTCTTTGATAAGAAGCCAATGCCAAACTGGGGATCAGATTTATCTGGGATTAAGTTTGACACCATTAAGTACTTTGTTCGCTCCACTGAGAAGCAGGCAACTTCCTGGGAAGACTTGCCAGAAGATATTAAAAATACCTATGACCGCCTAGGTATACCTGAGGCTGAAAAACAGCGCCTAGTATCAGGAGTTGCAGCCCAATATGAATCAGAAGTTGTCTATCACTCAATCCGTGAAGATCTAGAGAAGCAAGGGGTTATCTTCCTTGATACTGATACTGCCCTAAGAGAGCATGAAGATATCTTCAAGGAATTCTTTGGCTCAGTAATTCCAGTTGGCGATAACAAGTTTGCAGCCCTTAATACCTCAGTCTGGTCTGGTGGTTCATTTGTTTATGTGCCAAAGGGCGTTCATGTTGAGATTCCACTTCAAGCATATTTCCGAATTAATACTGAGAATATGGGGCAATTTGAGAGAACTCTCATCATTGCTGATGAAGGTTCATATGTTCACTATGTTGAAGGGTGCACAGCTCCTATCTATTCATCAGATTCTCTCCACTCAGCAGTTGTGGAAATTATCGTAAGAAAGAATGCTCGCGTTAGATACACCACGATTCAGAACTGGTCGAATAACGTTTATAACTTGGTGACCAAGCGCGCAATTTGTGCTGAAGGCGCCACAATGGAATGGATCGATGGAAATATTGGATCTAAGGTGACTATGAAATACCCAGCTGTATTTCTCATGGGTGAGCATTCAAAGGGTGAGACTCTTTCAATTGCTTTTGCTGGAGAGGGACAACACCAAGATGCAGGAGCCAAGATGGTTCATGCTGCGCCTCACACTTCTTCAACGATTATCTCTAAATCAGTTGCACGTGGCGGGGGAAGAACTAGCTATCGTGGATTAGTTCAAATCAAAGAAGGAGCGCATCACTCAAAGAGCACTGTGAAATGCGACGCTCTTCTAATTGACACTATCTCTCGCTCCGATACTTATCCCTATGTTGATGTCCGTGAAGATGATGTGACGATGGGGCATGAAGCAACTGTTTCAAAAATTAGTGATGACCAACTCTTCTATCTAATGTCTCGCGGACTGGAAGAAGATGAGGCTATGGCGATGATTGTTAGAGGTTTTATTGAGCCAATCGCAAGAGAGCTTCCTATGGAATATGCCCTTGAACTTAACCGTTTAATTGAGATGCAGATGGAAGGTTCGGTCGGTTAGTGAGCAGCGTTCTTCCAACTAATTACTTAACGCCAACTGGGCGTGAGGAGGCTTGGCGCTTTACTCCCTTAAAGCGCATTGCAGGCCTTCATGATCCTGCAGTTAGTGTTATTGATCGAATCTCAATTGAATTATTCGGAAGCGCTAGAGCTGGTTTTAATATCTCAACTGTTAAGGCAAGTGAGCTTCCAGCAAAATCAACAACTACAGATGCAATCGTTCAGCGCCTAAGGAGCGAAGTTACTGAAGTAGTGCATCTAAAGATTGACAATGAAGCGGTAATTAACGAACCAATCTTGCTAAAGCGAAGCGTTGGAAGTAGCGGTGAGTTCTCAAGAACTGTCATTACTGCAGGGGCTCATAGCAAAGCTAGCGTTATTGTTGAAAATACTGGCGATGGCATCATTGGTGAAGAAATTGAGATCAGAGTTGAAGCTGGAGCTAACCTGACTTTTATTACTCTGCAGGAGTGGGGCCCAAAGGCAGTACATATGGGGCGCCATCATGCAATTATTGGAAGAGATGCTAATTTCAAATCAATCACAGTAACAATCGGTGGCTCGCTAGTTCGCCTCTTACCAACAGTTGAATACTCAGATCAAGGCAGCTCCGCTGAGCTCTGGGGAGTTTATTTTGCAACTGATGGCCAGCATTTAGAGCATCGCGTCTTTGTCGATCACGGCATACCAAGAGCTAAGTCTCGGGTGAATTACAAAGGAGTTCTTGCTGGAGATGGAGCCAGAACGGTTTGGATTGGCGATGTCTTTATTAGGCAGAACGCTGAAGGAACCGATACCTATGAATTAAATAAGAATTTGCTTCTCTCAGATGGAGCTAGAGCGGATTCAGTTCCTAATCTAGAGATTGAAACTGGCGAGATTGTTGGAGCAGGCCATGCCAGCACAACGGGGCGCTTTGATGATGAGCAACTGTTTTATCTCATGTCTCGCGGGATACCGATGAATGAGGCACGGCGCTTAGTAATTAGAGGCTTCTTTACTGAAATTATCGACAAGATTGGTGATGAGGTAATTCAAGAGCGTTTAATGTCAAAAATTGATAGCCAGCTAGAAACACTTGGGGCATAAATGGAATCTATCGAGATAAAAGTAGATCAACTTCAAGAATCAAAGCCGGTTAAATTCACACTCGGCTCAGAGGATGTCTGTGTGGCAAGAATTGGCGATGAGGTATTTGCAGTCGCTGATATCTGTAGCCATGCCGAGGCATCCCTCTCTGAAGGGGATATTAAGGATTACAAGATTGAGTGCTGGCTCCATGGAGCTGAGTTTGATCTAAGAAGCGGAGAGGTTTTAACCCCGCCTGCTTTTGAAGCAATTGAAACATTTGCTGTAGTTCGTGATGGAGATACTGTCACGATTTCAAAGAAGAAATAACGTTAAGGAGTAAGTCGAGATGGCACAACTAGTAATCAAAGGTCTTCAAGTAAGCGTTGAGGGCGAGAGTGGAGCTATTGAGATTCTCCGCGGGGTTGATCTAACGATTAACTCTGGTGAGGTCCATGCAATTATGGGCCCTAACGGATCTGGTAAGTCAACACTTGCATATTCCATTGCAGGACATCCTAAGTACAGCGTTACAGGAGGATCAGTAACACTTGATGGCGTTGATGTCCTTGAAATGAGCGTTGATGAGCGAGCAAAGGCAGGGCTCTTCCTTGCGATGCAATATCCGGTTGAGGTTCCAGGAGTATCTGTTTCGAACTTTCTAAGAACTGCAGCAACCGCTCTTCGCGGCGAGGCGCCTAAGGTAAGAACTTGGGTGGGAGAAGTTAAAGAGGCGATGAGCAAACTATCTATCGATCCTACTTTTTCAGAGCGCAGCGTTAATGAGGGATTCTCAGGTGGAGAGAAGAAGCGCCATGAGATTTTGCAGATGGAGCTACTCAAGCCAAAGATTGCAATCTTGGATGAGACAGATTCCGGACTTGATGTTGACGCGCTAAGAATTGTCTCTGAGGGAGTTAATCGTGTAAAGAGCGAGCAGAACCTCGGCATCATGTTAATTACTCACTACACCAGAATTCTTCGCTATATAAAGCCAGATTTTGTTCACGTCTTTGCTGGCGGAAAGATTGTTGAAGAGGGCGGCCCTGAACTTGCTGATCGACTTGAAGAGAAGGGCTATGCGCAATACGCCAAGGCGTAGGCGATAACTTGTGTCTAAATTAAATCTCTCAGCGATAAGGGCGGATTTTCCTATCCTTAAGCGAGAGATTCGTGGCAACAATCGCCTCATCTATTTAGATAGCGGAGCAACTTCACAGAAACCAAACTCAGTTATCGCAGCTGAGCGAGATTTCTATGAAAACCATAACGCTGCAGTTCATCGAGGCGCGCATCAATTAGCAGAAGAGGCAACAGAGCTCTATGAAGGAGCTCGGGCAAAAGTTGCTGCCTTTATCAATGCAGATGTCGATGAAGTCATTTTCACAAAGTCGGCAACTGAGAGCATTAATGCAATTGCTTATTCCCTTGGAAATGCTAGGCCAGGGTCTAAGTTTCATATTGAGCCTGGTGATCGAATTGTTGTCTCTGAGATGGAGCACCATGCCAATTTAATTCCATGGCAGGAGCTTTCTGCTCGAACCGGAGCTGAGTTAGTTTGGTTTAAGGTAAGTGATAATGGCCGTTTAGATCTATCTAATATGGATGAGCTAATTAATGAGAGAACTAAAATTGTTGCTCTAACTCACCAATCAAATGTGCTTGGAACTATAGTTCCTCTGGATCAAGTAACAGCAAAAGCACATAGCGTTGGCGCTCTATTTGTTCTTGATGCCTGTCAATCTGTTCCACATTACAAAGTAGATGTAAAAGCTTTGAATGTTGACTTTATTGCCTTCTCTGGCCATAAGATGCTTGGACCAACCGGAGTTGGAATCCTCTGGGGCAAGAAGAACTTGCTAGATGAAATGCCACCCTTTCTCACCGGTGGATCAATGATTGAAACTGTAACAATGGAGAGTGCGACATATCTTGACGCCCCTAAACGCTTTGAAGCTGGTGTGCCAAATATGGCGCAAGCAATTGGGCTTGGAGCAGCAGTTGATTATCTAAACGCTATTGGTCTTGATGAGATTCACGCCCATGAAGTTGAGTTAACCAAGAGAGCACTTGATGGCTTGCAGAGTATTAAAGGACTTTCTGTAATTGGACCAAAAGATTTAGAGATGCGCGGGGGAGTAGTCTCCTTTGCTGTCGAGGGAGTGCATCCACATGATCTTGGCCAAGCCCTTGATCAATATGGGATTGCAGTAAGAACTGGTCATCACTGCGCATGGCCGCTAATGAGACGCTTTAAGACTGTTGCTACCACGCGAGCCTCTTTCTATCTATATAACGATTTTGATGAGATTGAAGCTTTAATTGATGGAGTGGAGCGCGCAAGAAAGTACTTCGAGAGCCGATAATGGAACTAGATTCTCTTTATCAAGAAGTTATTTTGGAGCACTATAAGCGCCCTCTTAATAAGGCGTTAAAACCAAATCCAACAATTCAAGTTCAACATATAAACACCTCATGTGGCGATGAGATTACTTTAAATCTGCATACTGATGGCAAGAAGGTGATAGAAGTTAGTTGGGACGGAATTGGCTGCTCAATCTCGCAAGCTAGCACTTCAGTAGTATCAGATTTAGTGATGGGCAAAGAAATTGCTGAGGTCCTAGATATTATCGATTCATTCCAAGGCATGGTCTTAAGTAAAGGAACAGATTCTGGCAATGAAGAGCTAATCGGAGATGGCGTAGCTTTTGCTGGAGTTTCTAAGTTTCCAGCTAGAGTAAAATGCGCTCTATTGGGATGGATGGCAACGAAAGATGCAATACTTCAGGCAACAAGTAGCGAAGGGAAGTAGATGATGAGCGCATCGAGAGATGATGTAACAGAGGCAATGAAGGATGTTATCGACCCAGAGCTAGGAATAAATGTAATTGATCTAGGGCTTGTTTACGATGTCTCTATCGATGATTCAAATGTCGCAGTACTTGATATGACCCTTACCTCTGCAGCTTGTCCATTGCAGGATGTGATTGAGGATCAAACTAAGTCAGTGCTTCAAGATCTAGTCACTGATGTAAAGATAAATTGGGTATGGATGCCACCATGGGGACCAGATAAAATCTCCGATGATGGGCGTGAACAGCTGCGCGCAATTGGCTTTACTGTCTAGTTCGTTCCTCTCCTTCGCGATTCTGGTCTAGGGTAGAGATATGTCCCAAATGGCAGTTTGGATGTCCTTTCGTTCCTTCACAGCCGATTCTTCAGTTAAGAACCAGAAACTAAAACCAGGAACTGTAAAGAGAATCTTTGGATTTGCGCTTCCTTATAAGACCTTTTTAATTTTCTTTTTAATAACAGTAGTTATCGATGCATTCTTAATTGTGGCTACTCCACTACTTCTTAGAAATCTAATAGATGATGGCGTCATACCAGGCAATTCTGCCTTGGTCACTCAGATAGCACTTTTGGTTGCCTTCATCGCAATTCTCGATGCCCTCTTTAACATGATTGGTAGATGGTTTTCAGCAAGAATTGGTGAAGGACTAATCTTTGACCTTCGCTCACAAGTCTTCACCCATATTCAAAAGCAATCAATTGCTTTCTTTACCCGTACTCAAACCGGAGCTTTGATCTCTCGAATCAACTCTGATGTCATTGGGGCTCAGCAGGCCTTCACCTCAACCCTTTCTGGGCTAATCAGTAATGTTCTAAGTTTGATTCTGGTAACTGTAACGATGTTAATTCTCTCCTGGCAGATCACACTGGTTTCATTATTACTACTTCCCGCCTTCATAATTCCGACTAAGTGGGTCGGCAAAAAGCTTCAGGGATTAACCAGGGATTCATTCAACCTAAATGCTGAAATGTCAGCCACGATGACCGAGCGCTTTAACGTCTCTGGCGCTTTACTAGTTTCACTTTATGGTAATCCAAGTAGTGAGAGTTCAACTTTTAGCGCCAGAGCTAGAAAAGTAGCAAACATTGGTATTTCAATCGCTCTATTAAACCGGCTCTTCTTTATCGCGTTAACTTCAATTGCAGCAATTGCGACTGCTTTTGCATATGGAGTTGGCGGACATTTCACAATCAATGAGCAGATATCACTAGGAACTCTGCTTGCAATTACCGCGCTTCTAGCTCGTCTTTATGGCCCACTAACGGCGCTATCTAATGTGCGCGTTGATGTAATGACTGCCTTAGTTTCATTTGAGCGCGTATTTGAAGTCCTTGACCTTGAACCTATGGTCTCTGATAAGCCAGATGCTAAGCCAGTTGGCAGCGGGGGGCTGAGCATCAAATTTGATTCAGTCCGTTTCTCCTATCCAAGGGCTGAAGAGATCTCACTTGCCTCTTTAGAATCAGTGGCAAAGCCTGAGACAGTTGATAGTGGTGAGGTATTAAAAGGAATTTCATTTGAAGTTCTTCCTTCAACAATGACTGCTTTAGTTGGTAGCTCGGGTGCGGGAAAGACGACGATTAGTGCGCTGCTCCCACGTTTATATGATGTTACCTCTGGCTCCATAGCGATAAATGGAGTTGATATCCGAGATCTACAAGTCCAATCACTTCGCTCAAGCATCGGGGTTGTTACCCAGGATGCGCATATGTTTCATGACACGATAGAGGCAAATCTTCGATATGCAAAAGTTGATGCCACAACATCTGAGATGGAGAAAGCTTGTCAAGATGCTCAAATACTTGAACTGATTAATTCCCTACCTAATAGATTTGAAACTGTTGTCGGGGAGAGGGGCCATCGACTCTCAGGCGGTGAGAAGCAGAGACTTGCCATTGCAAGGCTGCTTTTAAAATCACCTAGAATTGTAATTCTTGATGAAGCAACGGCGCATCTAGATTCTGAAAATGAATTCCTGGTTCAAGCTGCGCTAGCAAATGCTTTAAAAGATAGAACAAGTATTGTTATCGCTCATCGCCTCTCAACAATTAGAGCTGCTGATGAAATCTTGGTTCTTGATAATGGCCTTATTGCAGAGCGCGGCAAACATGATGAACTCTTGGCGCTAAATGGAATGTATGCCGAGCTTTACTCTCGTCAAAGCTTTGGCGCTTGAGTTTTTCGATCCTCACGAATTACGAGATACCAAGCAAAGAGGACTAGGAATATAAAGAGTATCCACTGGAATGAGTAAGCCAGATGGGGTCCATCGCTTAGTTCTGGCAGGGCAGTTGCAACCTCTGGCGTCACTTCAGAATTTGAACTAGAAATTAAATCAAAGTAGATGGGCTCTGTTTCAATGGCTTGTTCTGAGTTCCACTTAACTAACTTTGGCGTTGAGTCTGCTCCAGGAAGAGCAAAGACGCTGCCTTGAACTCTTGACTCAATCTCAGAGGTTCTGACTCTGGCTGTGATTTCAATAGGTAGTGAATCAACCTTTTGAATGACTGGGGGAGTTTGGGCATCTTTGCCAGCAATCACCCATCCGCGATCTATCCAATATCTCTTGCCACTATCAGAGATAAATAGTGTGATTACACCAAAACCATATTTACCCTCGTGATAACGATTTCTAATCAGGAACTCTTTGCTTGGATCAAAGTTTCCATCAAGTGAGATACTGCGCCAAGAAATTTCTGAAGCTGATTTACTGCTTAAGTCATCTTCTGAAAGTAGAGCGCCTATGGAAATGTTTTTCCGGATTAATTCGTTATTTGCATGGCGAGCTTCATATCTCTCATATTGCCATAAAGCGCCTTGCACACAGCCAAAGATAAGTAGGAGAGCCAGGATTGAGACGGTAATTAGGCGGCGCATTAAAGCAATCTTAGACTTAACCTATTTCGCGTTGTTTGCTTCTTAGCACTGCGCTCTTGCCTCTAATGGTCTCCCTGCCACCATTTGCCATAATCACTGAGATGTAGGGAAGGGTTACTGCTCCAACTAGAAAGAACCAGCGATAGGGACTTGGCGTAAAAACTGCTAGGAGAAAACAAGCAGTTCTTATCATCATCGAAATGAAATAGCGCTTCTGTCTTGAGGGAAGATCATCAGAGAGGGCAGCGCCAGCCTCGGTAATGTTTTGATAATTGCGCCTCTTAGGCATCGCTAGATTCCAACGCTTTAAGGCCATAGCTAAGCGTAGATGGGATAGACAATAAGCGCATTTTGACCTTCATTTTCGCACTCGCTAGTATCTAGCCCTTGGTCAAATGACCAACATGAAGTGGAGCTAGCCGCTCCCACCTACCTCACTTTTAGGTGAGCTGGTCAACAAGAGCAAGACCAAAATTTTGGTCTCATTCTGGCGGCTGACTTCCATCATGCTTTTAGTGAAGGGAAGAGTTATCAGCACCACTGATCCTCGTATCAACGATCGAATTCGCGTTCCAGAAATTCGTCTGATTGGAGCATTAGGTGAGCAAGTTGGCGTCGTAGCGATAGATAAAGCGCTAAAGATGGCTGATGAAGCAGGTCTTGATTTAGTCGAGATCGCACCTGAAGCAGTTCCACCAGTATGCAAGATTATGGATTTCGGAAAATATAAGTACGAAATTGCTCAGAAAGCGCGAGAGGCCCGGGCCAACCAGACCCACATTGTGGTTAAGGAAATCCGAATGGGTTTAAAGATTGAGAACCATGATTACGAGACTAAGAAGAACCATATTGAAAAGTTCTTACTTAGCGGAGATAAGGTGAAGGTAACTGTTCAATTCAAAGGACGGGAACAGACAAGACCAGAGATGGGATTTCGATTATTGCAACGTCTTGCAGAAGATGTAGCAACTTCGGGATTTGTCGAATTTGCTCCAAAGCGCGAGGGTAGAAGCATGACGATGGTGCTTGGACCAGTGCGCAAAAAGAGTGAAGCACTTGCAGAAGCAAAGCGCGCCCGCGCCTCTAAGGCTAAAGAAGTTTAAGTAAAGACAACAGGAGGAAAGAAATGCCGAAAATGAAGACACATAGTGGCGCCAAGAAAACCTTTCGCGTCACCGGAAGCGGAAAGATCGTGCACGAGCGCGCTGGCAAGCGCCACCTCTTGGAGCGTAAATCTTCTCGAGTAACCCGTCGCCTTTCAAAGGATCAGACGGCCAATGATCGAAATACTTTTTCTGCCAAGCGTTTGCTTGGATTGAAGTAAGGGGGAGCAATAATGGCAAGAGTAAAACGCGGTGTTCATGCCGCAAAGAAGCGCCGCACCACACTTGAGAGAGCTAGTGGCTATCGCGGACAACGCTCCCGTCTTTTCACAAAGGCAAAAGAGCAGGTAACTCACTCTCTGGTCTATGCCTTCAATGATCGTAAAGACAAGAAAGGTGATTTCCGCCAGCTCTGGATTACCCGTATCAATGCGGCAAGTCGCGCTAATGGAATTACCTACAACCGTTTTATCCAAGGATTAAAGTCTGCAGGAGTTGAGGTAGATCGTCGCGTTCTATCAGAGCTTGCAACTAATGATCCTGCTGCTTTCACCGCTTTGGTTGAAGTAGCGCGCAAGAATGTAAAAGTTTCCTAAAGTCTCGCGTTAAAAAGCGATGATTACGAGCCTTCATTCGCCTCATGTTGAGGCAGTGAAGGCTCTTTTAGGTTCTCGGGGCGGCAAAGCAAGAAAAGAGAGCGGCCAATATGTAATTGAAGGTTTCTCATCAATTAAAGAGGCCCTTGATTTTTCTCCAGAGGAGATAACAACCCTTTATTTAACTAGCGATGGTATGAGCCGGCTTGCAACAATTCCTGAAGGCTATTTTGAAATCGTTGAGGTTTCACCTGAAGTCATGAAAGCTATGACTGATACCGTGACGCCACAAGGTTTATTAGCTATCGCTCAGATTCCAGAGAATTCATTTGAAGGTTTTCTCACAGCGTCAAAGACTGAGTTAAAGATTGCCTACTTCTGGCAGATTCAAGATCCAGGAAATGCTGGAACGGTGATTCGAGCCGCGGATGCTTTTGGTTTTGATGCAGTTATTTTCTCTGACAATAGCGTTGATATCTATAGCCCGAAGGTGGTGCGATCAAGTGCAGGTTCGCATTGGCATATTCCTCTATTTACATCAATTTCTGAAGATCAACTTAAATCACAAATAGCAGCCAGGGCATTTGATGTTTATGCAACAGATGCAAATGGTGGACTTGAGCTATTAGAGGCAGCAAATGAATCAAAGGATCGCTCTGCGATATGGATTTTTGGCAATGAGGCCAGGGGCCTTGAAGCGAAGGTAGTTTCAACTCTTGGAGCCAAGCAAGTGGCAATTCCTATTTCAGGCAAGGCAGAGAGCCTAAATCTAGCCACCGCTGCCTCTGTGGTGATGTATGCCGTATCGGCGGCTCGAAAATAACCACTTCTTGCCACTTGAATTAGTAGAATTCCCAAGTGTCGTTAGATAACGCAGGTATTGAGCAGATTAAAGCCGATGCGCTCTCTGCGATAAAAGCCTCTCAATCCCTAGATGAACTTCGTGAAGTAAAGATTGCTCATGTTGGCGATCGCTCCCTGATAGCAAGGGCTAATCAAGGACTTGCAGAGATAGAGATTGAAAAACGAGCAGCGATGGGAAAATTGATTGGAACTGCCCGGGCTAATATCAATCAAGCATATGATGATAAGGAAAAAGAGTTAACTGCGCTAAGAGATAGCAGAGCTTTAAGCAATGAGAGAGTTGATGTAACCCTTGCTAGTAATAGAAATCCTCGTGGAGCGCTTCACCCCTTAACACTTCTAACTAATGAGATTTCAGATCTCTTTGTTGGCATGGGATACACAGTGCAAGAGGGGCCAGAGCTGGAGGCTTCATGGCTTAACTTTG